>NZ_JAUBSA010000077.1:0-26728 GCF_036702115.1 Microcoleus sp. LAD1_D5
CACGGCAATCGTTTGGGAGTTTATTGTTGCCGAATCTATCTTGCTTTACCTCTGCTTAAATATCTGCGGAATGCGGGTTATAAAGCTTATAATTTTGTCAGTAAGCATCCGTAACCGTTTTGTTGAGTACAGCAACTACGCATCTATATGTCTGTCATTCTGAGTCGTTCACTACGCTCTGCAAGTAAACTCCGCTCAGAATGACATAATTACAATGACTTTCCGTGGGCCTAAAATCTCTTCATCCGCCTTAGCGCGATACACCCACAACTTAATCAGCCCGCATAACGCCCCTACTCAAGAGTTTGTGGATAAGTCCTGCATTCCCTACGGAGAGTTTTCCCACTCGGCGGTAAGCTTGCGGAAATTGTATTTAGATGCGCCGGGGTGACAAGTAACGCAACTGCTGATATTTGCGGGTTGTGACATTTTGACTTTGGGGTGCAGTGCTTTGAAATAGCGAGAACTGGCGACTCGGTAGGCTAGTTCTTCGTCTTTGGCTTGGGGACGGGAAAAAGTTTGCAGGTAGTTCCAGACTAGCAGGCGGGGCGGGTCTACTAGCAGTTTGATGGTTTGTCCGTAGTGTTGGGAATCTTGCAGCAAGCGGCGCCAAGTTTCTGTAGGTAATACTTGTGGCGGTAAACCGATGTGACAGGTGGCGCAGTTTTCTAGGTACAGTTGCTGTCCGAGTTGGTAGGGTTCGGGGATACGATCGACAGTACCAGTATCCTCGATCGCAGAAACCTGAGCAAGTCGCGCCGGAGTGCGAGAGTAGGCAGTCTGAGCTGCAACCCATCCGCCACAGGTACAGCAGATAATTATCAACACTAGCAACGTTGAGTAAAGCCCCCGCAAGCCTACTCTGCGACGTTTGCGGGGTTTTTGTTGTTTCATAATTCTGAATTTATTTTTGGTTAAATCACTGGTATGCTCATGCCTTCGCGGGCTAAGCAGGCATTGGCGAACGCTGCCTGCACCTCTGCTTCGACTCCATCAAGAAAATTGTCGTCGTGGCCTGGATCGTGGTGAAACATCACGATTTTTTTGACTCCGGCAGCTTTCGCTATTTCTACTCCTGCTTGCCAAGTCGAGTGTCCCCAACCGACTTTCGGGGTTTTGAAGTTGTAATACTCTTCGTTGGTGTAGTTGGCGTCGTAAATCAGCACGTCGGCGTCGCGAGCTAGGTGTACCACGTTGTCGTCGAGGCGATCGGGAAAATGTTCTGTATCGGTGCAGTAGACGGCTGTATGTCCTTCCCAGGTGACTCGATATCCGATCGCCGTATTAGGATGGTTTAGCAGTGCCGTTTCTATTTTCACATCGTCGAGTTCGAGAATATCCCCAGGCGTCAAATCGTTGAATTTGAGGTCTGACTGCATCACTTGGATGGGGACGGGAAAATTGGGGTGCAGCATTTGGTCGGCAAGACGCTGTTTGATGGTAGTGCCGTTGGGGGCGATCGCACCGTAAATGTGAAAGCAGTTCCCTGGGATAAAGGCAGGAGTAAAGAACGGAAACCCTTGAATGTGATCCCAGTGAGTATGACTAAAAAACATATGGGCTTCCACCGGCATTTGCCGCAGCAGATTGAGGCCCAGAACTCGCAGACCCGTACCGCCGTCAAAGATTAGGCGTTTTTTGCCCAAGCGCATTTCTACACAGGAGGTGTTGCCTCCGTAGCGCAGTGTTTTGGTGCCGGGGGTGGCGATGCTGCCCCGCACACCCCAAAACTGAATGACAAACTCGGTCAAAGGACTATTTTCCATAGTGGCTTTGCGATCGGAAGGCTGTGTATTGGGTAGAGAGGGTGCGGAATCTGGCATTTTTTTTAGCTTTGAGGGCAGGAATTTGGGAGTTGAAATCTTAGTTTTTAGTTTTTACTTTTTAGCAATCTGTACTATAATCAAGCGCTTGAGCAGGAAACCATCCGAATCCCGAATACTTGGGCTATTAGAATTCTCAAGCTTACGGGTTGGTGTAGGAGATGTCACGCTTGAGAGATTATTTTTTGTACCCTGCGGGCTGCCCGGCTTGTTCTGTGTTCTGAGATTAAGATAGCGCCGAACCAGAGTGTTCGGGTAAAATTTCCTCAAACGTAGAACACATTCCCCAGCGGTAGAATTTGCGCTTCATCTTACTCTAGGAGGAGTATTTTTTTCAAGATTGGGGTCGGCAGGGTTTTGAGGAATGCTGTTCCGGTGACTCGGCATTCACGACTGATTTGACCTTCTAGCCGCCACCCGTTCCTCGACTGCATCCCTAGACCTGCAGCGGTCGCCTTAAGTTGGGCCTCCTGAGTTTTTAGTCGGGTTGCAGTCGAGGAGTGCGGGTTAGGGGCTTATTTGCGATCGGCTGCGATGCACTTTTCCACTAAGGGCATGACTTGATCAACATCTTGCCAACCCAGAATTTCGGTGACTTTTTTCTCCAAATTTTTGTAGGTTCTAAAAAATTCGGCTATTTCGTCCAAGCGATGGGGGGCTACGTCTTTGAGGGACTTATAGTGAGCGTAGCGCGGGTCTTTGTCGGGAACGCACAAAAGTTTTTCGTCCCTGTCTCCTCCATCGATCATTTCTAGCATTCCGATCGGACGGGCTGCGATTATGCACCCTGGAAATGTGGGCTCATCCATCATCACCATGCCGTCGAGGGGGTCGCCATCATCGGCTAAGGTATTGGGTATGAAGCCGTAGTCGCACGGATATTGGACTGAGGAAGAAAGCACCCGATCGAGAGCAAAGGCTTGTAAGTCTTTATCAAATTCGTACTTGTTTTTGCTACCGGCGGTAATTTCGATGAGGACGTTGAGCAGTCCTGGTTTCGGCTGTGCCGGAATTAGCGATAAGTCCACAACAATATCTCCAAGTTAACAGATGATTGGGATGAGTGCTACTTGCCAAATCCCTTTGATAGCATTTTACGGGCGATCGGGCCCGATGCTGCATGAGATTGACCGAAAGCGGACGAGTGCGATCTGTGTTGCACCATTTGAGGATGATGCTGGTGGAGTGTCCCACCTGCTGGGAAAATACACCGGAGGGGCGGGACGCATCCCACAGTTTGAGAGGGGAATGCTTTGTTTTTGTCCTGGGGAGATATTTTCATATCTACCATGTAGTCATTCCACCGTCTTTCAAAGTTCTTTTAATTTTCAATCCCAACCACTGGCTAAGTTCTGTCGCTAACCACTCGATTTCTGCTTCGCTTAATTTCTGCTTCACTCCCAGTCTATATTTTTGGTTGCCGGCTTTAACAATCACCTCAGAAAGGTTGGCTCCAATTTTTTCAATTTTCAAATAAGAAATGTCCTGTCTGGCGGCTGGCTCCAAATGATTCCATCTCAACCCCAGTAGATAGCTGGTACAGGAGATTTGCTGGCGATCGATTCTGAGACGCAATTTCCGAAATAGTGCAAACAGAAACATTACTGCTACCGCAACTGATAAACTTTCTGCTATCATCACAAGAATTAGCAGATTTATCTCTGAATTAATGAATGGCTTATTATAATCAAAATTACCCCATAATATGGCTGTTGCAGCAACCGCAGTAGAAAACAGAGCAATTAAACCAAAACCAACTCCTGGCGGCGGAAATATAATTTCGATAAACTCCGAATTTTTTGTCAATTTAATATCGCTGCCTTGCGGCTGCAAGGCTATAGATTTTTTGTCGATAGAACTGGGATTTTTGAGACATCGCAATGCTTCCTCAGCCGAAGATAACCGTTTGGATAAACTCGGTTCCGTCATCCACTCCAGCCAATCAACTAAATTAGGATTGAGATGCGTGATGCGATCGGCAAATTGAATTTTTAAATCCTGCTGCGCCAGTTCCGTGGGATGCAAACCTGTTACCAAATAAATTAAAGTTGAACCTAAACCATAAAGGTCAGAAGCCGGAACCGAGCGCCCGCCAAATTGTTCCGGCGCCATATATCCGTAAGTTCCCACTACTGTAATTGTGCCGCCAAACTTTGCAGCTTGGTTCTGCACCGAGCCGAAATCAACTAAATAAACTTGTCCGACCGAGTGACCGGATCTGCTGTGCAGTAAAATATTGCTGGGTTTAATATCGCGATGAATAACAGGCGGTTCTTGTTCGTGCAAATAAATCAAAATTTCTAACAGCGATTTAGCTAATTCTTTCACCTCGCTTTCGCTAAAAGTACGTCCAGCTTTTAAATGGTCTTCCAAAGTTTTTCCCTCTACATAAGTCTGTATCAAGGCAAATCCTTTACTGTCTGGTTCGTCAATTTCCAGGTAGTCGAGGTAGCGAGGAATTGCTGGATGATCGAGTTCTTTTAAAGTTTCCGCTTCCCGTTCAAATAGCTTGAGGTCTTGCCATTCAAAATCGTTACCAAGGAATAGCTGTTTGATGACAACTAATTCTTGAGTTTGCAAATCACGAGCCAGCAGCGTTTGGCGACCTGTTTGTTTTCCCAGTTGCCGCTGCACTTCATAGCGTTCTGCTAATACTTTCGCAATCATATTTTTTTACCTTAATGTTAACTTGAGTGCAAGCCACAATTATGTACGTTGGTTTGAGGTCACGAAACTCAACTTTTTATTTAAAATAAAGTTTTGGGTTTCGCTTTTTCATTTAAAATAAAATTTTGGGTTTCGCTATCGCTCTACCCAACCTACTTTATATAAATTTTAGAGTCCACTTTTTCTTTGATACCAGCGGGCAAAATACTTGCTACTTTCCCCCATTGATAGTCCTGCAATTAGCGACGGTGCAAGCACCAAAATATAATAACTTGAACTTGAGTAATACGGCAGCGAAGTCTTCGGAAGGAAGTCGAGGCTTACAAAAGTACAGAGTACGATACTAATTCCATTTAAAACCTGTCGGTGAAGTTTGGGATTAGTTAGGGGGAAAAAACACAATCGGGTCACAATTGCTACGATTATTCCGTTCCCCAACCCCAGCAGCAAGCCGAGAAAAATGCCCAGGATTCCTTGGACAATTATCGTCATCAGTGCCGAAAAGAAAAAGGTGCTGTAAATTGCTGCACAAGCTCCTACAGCTAGAGATCCTGTCCCAATGCTGCGCCCGATCGCATTCCAGAACAAGCTAAAGGTATTCACGGTTTTTCCCTGTTTCAATGGTAGGGAATATTTATTTATTGTCTGTGGTTTTTCGAGAACTTCTTTTGCGATTTGGACTAAGGCGGGACGGCGTTCTAAACTGGGATGCGTCATCCACTTCAGCCAATTGGTAAAACCGGGACTTAATTTGGTGAATTGCTCGAATTCGAGCTGCAAATCTTGCTGCGGTAAATCGGCTGGATGCTGTTTGGTAATTAAGGCGATTAATGTTGCTCCCAAGCCGTATAAGTCGGAAGCGGGAACCGCTCTCCCGCCAAATTGTTCGGGCGGCATATAGCCATAAGTTCCGACAACGGTGACTGTTTTTCCTTGTTGGGTTGCTAGGGTTTGAACAGCACCGAAATCGACTAGGTAGACTTCGCCGACGCTGTTACCCGATCGATTCTTGAGTAAGATATTGCTGGGTTTAATGTCGCGGTGAATCACCGGGGGCTGTCGCTGGTGAAGGTAGGCGAGGATGTCTAATAATGCTGTGGCTAATTGTTTGACTTCGCTTTCGCTGAAGGTGCGGCCGTCTGAGAGATATTCTTGTAGGGATTTGGCTTCGATGTAACTCTGAACTAGGGCGAATCCTTTGCGGTTGGGGGTGTCGATTTCAAAGGAGTCGAGATATCGGGGAATTGCGGGATGGGATAGGGATTTTAAGGTTTCGACTTCTCGCTCGAACAGTTTTAAGTCTTCCCAGTTAAAGTCGCTGCTGAATGACAGGAGTTTGACTACTACTTGCTGTTGGGTTTTTAAGTCGCGGGCGAGTAAAGTTTGCCTTCCTGCTTGCTTGCCCAGCCGCCGATCGCACTGATAGCGATCGGCTAATATTTCTTTTGACAAATCGCCGATGTTTTGTCCGCTCATGTTCTCTTGCCCTAGAACCGATTAAACCTAGTGTAGTTGACAAAAGTGCAATAATCGGAAATGTTCGGGCTACAGCAAAAAAATTTCTGTCAAAGAGCAACCGCCTTTAAGAGCCAGCGATCAAGCACCATAAAGACCGGCCTGAGTTAAGCTTGAATTTAATTTTGGATTTGCTTGTAAATTGATTGCACTACGTCGAGCAGGCTCAAGACTTGCTGCCATTCGGGGGCATCGGGGTTGTAGCTTTTGGCGCGCTGAGCTTTCAAACTGTGGTGCAAGAGGGAAAGCAGGGCGTCTGGAGGCTGTAAGGAATTCTCCTCTTCATCTGCTGGGGTTTGGGCTGCATTTTCTTCGATATCTTCTTTAATTTTTTGTGCTCGATCAGCGAGGGCTAAAGATCTGCCTGCCAGGTTTTCCGGCATTTTGGGCTGTTCGGACAAAGACGCACTGGTTAGTTCTACCAATAGTTGGCAGACTCGATCGACCCATTCGTGATCGTTTACTGAAAAGGAACCGGATTTAAACACTTGCCCGTCAGGTCTTTGCTGAATGCTCTGTACCTTCTGGATCAGAGGGATAGCCTTAACAGTGATGTTTTCCGGGATTCTGGGGATATCTGACAGGGAGCTCCGAGCAATCTCCAGCAATAGTTGGTAAACCTGATCTACCCACTCAACATCTCCCGATTGCGAATTCCAATTATCCATAACTGACGCTAGTGGTTTTCTATATCTAAGACTAGAACATTGACTATCTGCGAAGGAAGCTCTTTTTAGGAGCCGCTAACGCTATTAAGACTTACGCCGGCGGGGTGAGAAACCCGGTTTTTGAGCGGATGTTTCCTCGCCTTTCTCCAAGATTTTTCTCAGAAAGCGGCTAACGCTGCCGCCAGTCCTAACTATTTTTAAGCGCTTCAAATAATAGAAGTGCTAAGTTTTTTGCGGTAGGTAGTGCGAAGGAAACACGTAGGGCCAAACCCAGGCATCTCGGTTGCGAGTTCCAATCCGGTTATCTAACCATAATACCTGTTGGAGCTTCTTTACAATTAACCTCAATAGGATATTAAGGTTAATTGGTGGTGGGATGGGAGGCGCACCCCCGATCGCGATCGCCCCCGCCCCGATCCATGAGGCTACCGCGAGGATTTGCTGTGGGCTACTGCTATTTTTCTGTGAGATTCCACACACCATCCCAGTTGAGTACGTCTGAAAACCCATGTTGAAATAACATACAGCGATCGATGTGCAATTTAGCTGCCTTGTTTTTCGGGTCAACTTTTAGAACGGCGTCAAATTCGCGTTCAGCGTCTTTAAAGGCTTGCTTGGCTTTTGGTTCTAAGGCTTTCTTAAACTCGCTCAGCAGTTTTTTCACCCGATCGAGTCCCAGGTTTTCAAATTCCTCCTCTAACATTTCTGCAACTGTCTCGCAGGCCCGACTTTTAATTTTCGCCTGCAATAGCTGCCTGATCTCTGCAGGTTTCAGCCGCTTGATTTGGGGATTTGATGGTTCTAAGATGTCTGCTTCCAACAGCTTTTTGACTTCGCCTTCTTGCAAGTATTTAATATCGTCTGCTGATAGGGGCTTGATTTTTGCTTGCAGCATAATTTTGGCTTCGTCTTCCGAAAGATTTTTGATGCCTTCCAATTTCAGCAGTTGGATTTCTGGCTGCAACAGTACGATGAGTTTGTCTGCTTCGGACAGGTTTTTCGGGTCGTACTCTGACAGCTTTTTCAGTTGATATAACAGGTTCTTGAGTTCGTGTTCCAACTGTTGCTCTAGAGTGTAGGACAGTTTCTTAATCTCTGCCTCTGGCATTTCGGCGACATCCTTTAAGATATTTTTCACCTCACTCTCAGAGAGTCTTTGGTGGACTGGAGCTTTGTAATGTTCGCGCCCCTTCGTGTAATGTTCTATAATTTTTTCCTGTGTTTCGGTTAGTGACTTGCCCACTGGCGAGTATCCCTCGCGGATGCCGACGAGTTCGTAAACGATTACGGGTTCGCTTTTGCCCTTGACAGTAATAAAGTCGAGTTCTCGCACGTACAGCCGATCGGCATAATCTCTGTAAGTATTGTCGCTGATGATCAAGTCGGTGCCGTATTGCTTGCTGGCGCCTTCTAAGCGAGAGGCGAGGTTTACGCCGTCTCCGATCGAAGTCAATTCCATGCGTTTGCTACTACCGATGTTGCCGCTGACAACTTCATCGGAATGCACGCCCATACCGATGCCGATCGGCAATTCCCCATTCGCCACGCGATCTTGATTGAACAGGGCCAGTTTTTCCCGCATTTTCACTGCGGTTTGCATGGCGCACCAAGCATGATCCTCTAGGGGCGCTGGAGAGCCAAAAACTGCCATCAGAGCGTCGCCGATGTATTTGTCGAGAGTCCCTCCGTACTCGAATACGACATCTACCATCACTTCAAAATATTTGTTGAGCATCACTACCACTTCTTCGGCTTGCAATTTTTCCGTAAGTGTGGTATAGCTACGAATGTCTGAGAACAGCACCGAAACGTTTTTGCGCTTACCGCCCAATCCATGATCCCCTGAAGCTAACAAAGCTTCGGCTACTTCTGGGGTCATGTAACGGTACATCAAGTTCTTGACTTGCTTTGCCTCGCTAATATCTTCCATGACGACTAACGCGCCGTTGACCTTGCTGGAGTCGCTCGCATCCGTCATAGAATTTATCGAGAGATTGATACTCTGCGATTTTGCTTCACAGGACAGCAAAACTTGATCCGGGTAATACTGCTGGCGGTCCTTATCGTCTTCTGGAGACAAAGACGCATCAAACCATTTGGCAAAATCGCCTTTTTCTAACTTAATTAACTCGCGCAAAGATTGACCTTCGGCTAATTCTGCCTCGCTGACACCCAGTAATTTTTGGGCACTGGGATTGGTCGCTACTATATTGCCTTTTTTATCTGTAGAAATCACGCCGTTAGTCAGGGCGTGCAGCATATCTTTTTGTCTTTGTTCTTGCTGTTTGACTTCGGCAAACAGTTTGGCGTTTTGTAGGGCGACTCCTGCTTGGATGTTAAACGCCTTCATAAATTCCAGGTCGTTGCGATTGAAACTGGCTTTCCACTGTTCGGGGGCGTGCGGCCAATCTTCGGGGTTATAGGGAGGGTATTCTCCTTGTTTTTTTTTGTTGACTAATTGAGTAACTCCGATCAATTTGTGGTCTGCATTAAAAACTGGCATACAGAGCATACTGCAAGTACGGTAGTCAGTTTGTTGGTCGGTTTTTTTGGAAGTTTCGGCGCGGGGGTCATCGTATACGTCAAAGGGAATCAACAGCGGTTCGCCGGATTCGGCGACGATGCCTGCAAAACCGGCTGTTCTGGGTATGCGAAGTTCTTTCACGCTGTCGGCCGTCGGGATTTTCGTCCAGAGTTCGTCTTTATCTTCATCGATCAGCCACAGGGTGCTGCGATCGGCATTCATCAGTTCTTTTGCCTGATCCATCACCCTTTTTAGAGTATCTTCTAAGTCTAAACTGCTCTGAGAAAGAGCGTTGACGGCATTCATCAGCGCCGTGGCCGCCCGTTGTCTTTGAGTTGCTGCGTAGAAAGATTTGGAAGATTCTAGAATTAGGCGAATCGAGGGAGCAAATTCTTTAAAAACTTGTTCGTCTTCTTGAGTAAATCCTGCCTTGTCAATCTGTTCCTCTAAAATACCGTAATGTTCGTGGTTGGGCTTAAGTTTATTAATCAGTTGAACGACTGCTACTAACTCTCCTGTTTCTTCGTTAATCAGGGGCATCGCCAGCATTGTATAAGTGCGATATCCTGTTTCTTTGTCAGTTTTTTTTGCGTTAGTCGAGCGGGGGTCGTTATAAAAATCATAAGGAATGTTCACCACTTTTTTTTCAGTAGCTACTTCTCCCGCAATGCCGACATGGGCGGGAAATCGGAGCTCTAGACTTTTGCCATTTTCGTCTTTAGCGACGATCGCCCAGAGTTCATTCTTTTCTTCGTCTAATAAAAATATCGTGCTGCGAGCGGCATTTAGCAATTCCCCAGTTTTGAGGGTAATCGACTGCAACATTTCGTTAAGGATGGCGTCGAATCCCTGGCTGTCAAGGATATTGTCGAGCATTCCCAGGGTTTGATTGACAACCTTAAGTTTGTCTTCTACTTCCTTAACTACTACTGTGAAACTTTGCTTATTTAGGAGATCGAGAATGCCAGAGAGGTTTCCTTGGCGCTGAATAATTGCATTGCTCCTAAATTCCGGGGGAGAATAGTGTTCCTGATGATGATTTTCACCGCCGACAACAGCGACATCAATCACGTTGTCCAGAGAAGAGTAATTGGGGGAAGATGCAGATTTCATAGACCTTTACAGAAGCTTAAGTGTAAGGGTTAGTCTCTAAGCTAAGAGAGCGGCCAAGTTCATTAGTGAGTCACCTGTCGCACAAGACTCAAGTATGCGTGAAAGTATTTCCTAGTTTACAGAACTCCGGCCACAGGCCAAGGGAAATTCAGTTTGCAGGGCTGGTGAACTGTGGGTGGGAGAGTAACGAGGCTATGGGAGGGCTGCAATCTTTTTAGAGATCGCGAATGTTGTTTAAATGGTTTATTAACTGATTGTGACATTATGCGTGCCTGGTTTAAGTAGGTTCTGCCGATCTTTGAGCCGATCGCCCGCAGGAACATGAATGCGTACTGGGGGGAGGACTGCTGAAAGAGGGGTGGCCTTGTAGGACTAGCCGCAATTGTGACACTACCAGTTGCTAGTGATGTGTGCCCTTCTCTACACAATTGTGGTTTTTAACTAGAATTTCTCTCAATTTTGCTGCTCTTAGCTTTCATCCCGTAACTAAACTCACGGGGCTTTCAGCTTTTTTTTGTAAAACTTGCGGTTGCCATTTTTAGTGTAACCTCCGGATCGGAAAAACTCCGCCTTTTGACCCCACGATCGGCTTGAGGGTCTGCTTAGGGTTTGGCCGACTGAGTTTGGCGCAATCCGGCGGCTTCGACAAGCAGGGATTCGGCGAAGGCGATGGCTTCTGTTGCTGAGCGGCCACTGGCGAGTTGGGCCAGTTCTTCGCGCCGCTGCTCACTGTTGAGGGCGGCCACTCTGACTACTGTACGTTCGACTGGTTCGGAGTTGGCTGCGGGTTCCTCAATACTTGGTTCTGCTTCGATCGTCTGTTTGTTGACGCGAAAATGAAAATCAGCCATCGCGGCGATCAGCGGCTGGTGGGTGACGCATAGAACTTGGTGTTTGTCGGAAAGTTGGTAGAGTTTTTTGGCGATCGCGCCGGCGACTCTCCCGGAGACTCCGGCGTCGATTTCGTCAAAAATCAGCGTACCGGCGCTTTCTATTTGGGAAAAACAGGCTTTGATGGCGAGCAAAAAGCGGCTCATTTCTCCCCCGGAGGCGATCGCGCCCAGAGGTTGCAAAGGTTCGCCCGGATTGGGGCTGAAACAAAAGGCGATTTGGTCGGCACCGGTGGCGGTTGGGGTACAAGGCGAGATCTCGACTTGAAACTGCACTTTTTCCATTGCTAACGGCTTAAGTTCTCCTACGAGGTGCGTTTCTAGTTTGAGGGCTGCTTCGCGGCGCAGGGTAGTGAGGTGGCTGCAAGCGTCTTTTAATTGCTCTAAAGCGTTCTGATATGCGAGTTCTAAGGCTTCCATTGACTCGCCTCCTTCTAAAAGTTCATTTAGTTCGTTTTGGATGCTTTGATAGTAGGCGATCGCTTCTTTGAGCGGCCCGTATTTGCGGCAAATTTGTTTGAGTTCGCGAATCCGATCTTCTACTTCTTCGAGTCTTTCGGGATCTGCTTCTAATTGTTCGCCGTAGCTGCTAATTTGCCGGCTGGCTTCTGTGGCTTGAGCTAAAGCATCGCTGACCATTTCTAGGATTGGTTGCAACTGCACATCGTAAACCGCCATGTCGCTTAAAATTACTTCGGCTTTGCTCAACAAGTCGGCGGCTGATGCGCTGTCGCCCTCGTTTTGGTACAGGGCTTGGTGGACTTGGTAACTCTGCTGCTGCAATTCGACGACGTGGCCCAGCCGGATTGATTCGTGTTCTAGCTGTTCGAGTTCGTCGGCGTCTTCGATATGGGCTTCGCCGAGTTCTCGGACTTGGTATTCTAACAAATCAAGTCTTTGCAGTCGCTGCTGTTCCGACTGACGCCTGCGTTTGAGGGCTGTTTTGGCGTTGTTGGCTCCCAGCCACGCGGAGGTAATGATCGATCGCGCTTCAGCGAGCTTTTTGCCACCGTAGAGGTCGAGCCATTCTCGCTGGAGGGTTTCTTGTCCGAGGTGGACGGTTTGGCCTTGGGCGGTAATTTCGACCAGCCGATCGCGCAATTGCTCCATTAACTGGCGGTTGACGAGAATTCCGTTCAAGCGCGATCTGGTGCGTAGAGCACCGCTCGATGCGTTAATTTCCCGGCTGCAAACGGCTAAATTTCCGTCTATGGGTTCGATTTCTTGCTCGCCCAGCCACAGAGATGCGGCTTTGTCCAGTTCAAAGGTAGCTTCCAATATTGCCCGCGTTGCTCCGGTGCGAATCGATCGGCGATCGACTTTCCCGCCCAACACTGCATCGATCGCATCTAGGATAATCGATTTACCAGCGCCGGTTTCCCCTGTAAATACGTTCAAACTCGGCCCAAATTCTAAATCCAGGCAGTCAATTAAGGCAAAGTTTTCAATTCTCAGGGATATTAACATGGGTAATTAGTAATTAGTAATTAGTAATTACCAATTACTAATTGGTAATTAGGTAGGTGCAAATAAACATTACATGGATGAGGAGGCTGACTGCATTCCTCCTCTCGCTTATATCTCGTCATCCTGAGCTAAACTTGCCCCTACAAAATGCTTTTTGTTTTGTCGTCCCGATTTACTTAATTGGTAATTGGGATGCAATTGGGGTTTATTAACTTAAAACTAAATTATTCTATCGGGCATCTGGCTAAAGTCAAGGTTTTTCCAGGTGTTCGTAGCATTTATTTATCCCCTTGAGTCGATGAAACCTAAGTGTTTCCAAGCAGCCGCTGTGGCAATTCTGCCCCGACTTGTCCGCTGCAAAAATCCGATTTGCATTAAGTACGGTTCATATACATCCTCAATTGTTTGAGTGTCTTCTCCTGTGGAAGCTGCGAGAGTTTCTAAACCAACCGGGCCGCCGTTAAAGTTTTCGATCATTGCTGTCAAAAGGCATCGATCTGTCCAATCCAAACCTAGCGGATCGACGTTGAATAATTCGAGGGCCACTGAGGCAACTTCGGCATTAATTGGCTTTAAATTTTTGACTTCGCTGTAGTCTCTAACTCGTCGCAGCAAGCGGTTAGCGATCCGGGGTGTTCCACGCGCTCGGCGGGCAATTTCTGTGGCTCCTTCTGGGGTAATTTGAGTGTCGAGAACTTGGGCGCTTCTTTGGACAATTAGACTAAGTTCGTCTATTTCGTAGTAGCGCAATCTTTGGATCAAGCCGAAGCGATCGCGCAATGGAGATGTCAGCGAGCCGACTTTTGTGGTTGCTCCTACTAATGTAAATGGTTTCAGGGGAATGCTGCGGATTTTGGCACTTTTGCCTTGACCGATCGTAATATCTAACCGACAGTCTTCCATCGCCGGATAGAGAATTTCTTCTGTAACTTTAGATAAACGGTGAATTTCGTCGATAAACAGCACGTCGCCTGCTTTGAGGTTGATCAGCAATCCGACAATATCTCGCGGTTTTTCTAAGGCTGGGGCGGTGGTGATTTTGCATTCAACTTCCATTTCTGCTGCTAGAATTAGCGACATTGTGGTTTTTCCCAACCCTGGAGGCCCGTAGAGTAACAGGTGATCCATAGGTTCGCCGCGAGATTTGGCTGCTGCAATTGCGATCGCCAAAACTTCTCTCAAGTCTTTTTGCCCGATGTATTCAGCTAGCCGTTGGGGTCGGATTTTGTCGTCTTGTTTGCTGTTGATTTCGTCGGGTAGTTCTTGCGATTCTAGCAAAGATTCCGCCTGGGGTTTGGCGGCTTTTTTGCGACGGGCCGGGGCTATGTCTTCAGGTAGATTTGGGTCGGGGGGCTGTTGTTTGGAGGATATAATAGCCATATTTATCTGCGTTCGGGCAGCGGGAATTGTTTACACTTGTTAGCAGAATCTTTAAAATTATTGAGTTCGTTATGAGTATTCCATCTTCTTTATTAGCATCCGAAAGCATAACTTTTGAGGGGGCGATCGAGCTGACTCAATCTTTACTGTCGTTCATTGATGCCGATCGACTTTTACAAGCCGACATCCAGCAAGCTGTTACATCTCTGGTGAAAACACAGAACGGTGCTAGGGGTTTTTTTGTCACCTATCTAACGGACGATGGACAGGAGGCAGATCACCCGTCACCCGGAGTAGTCGAGGCGCTGCGATCGGCTCCTGAGATCGTAGCAGAACTGCTGGTGAAAAATTTGGCGATGTCGGCGGCAATGGTTGTGCATCATTCGCGCCAGCAAAAGCAGGAAATGGCGGCCGATTCTGCTAGAGTGCAGGAGCGATCGCGCAATTTAATTCAAATCCTGCAAATGCCAGCCTGTCAAACTATAGCGTCGCAAATGCTAGAAAGTTTGCAGAGTGCCAACGGCAAGTATGAAAAATTTTTCCAGCGGTGGGGCTACGACGACGAGCAAAAACTAGCGATGGGTTCGGCAGTTCGATCGGCGATCGGCTAAAATAACCTCCCAAGGAAGAGGAAAGAAGAAAGAAAGAAGAAGCCGAAGCTAGGGTGGCAGATCCTTGATCAAAGCGGCGGGGCTGTGGAATAATTGCGGTTTAACAAAAGCTGCACAATTGTAGCTTGAGTAGATTTAGGTGTGAAGGTAGTGAACGAGGGCGAAAAAATTGCAGAGAACTGTGAAAGAAGTTGCCCAAAAGGCCCGAAGGCTGGGCCGGCGGCGGCAGGCAAGTACGCCCCGGCGGTGGGCGAAGCTGAATCTGCTGGCAACATTGGTGCGCCGGGACTTGGAATCTCAATACAAAGGCTCGATTCTGGGCAATTTGTGGCCGCTGCTGAATCAGCTATCGCAATTGGTGATTTACACTTATGTATTTTCGATCGTCCTCAAGGTAAAGCTCAGCCTTGCAGGCTTCCCAGAAAACAGCGACATTACATTTGGAGTCTGGTTGTTTGCAGGTTTGCTGCCTTGGACTGCCTTCACCAGCGGTTTGATCAAGGCGGGAGTATCCGTGGTGGGGCAGCCTAATTTAGTCAAAAAAGTGGTATTTCCTCTCGGTTTACTGCCCCTAGTGCCGATTTTTACAGCTTTTCTTGAAAGTTCTCTGGGTTTAGCAGCTTTGATTGTGATAGTAGCAGTATCGTCGCAAAAGCTCAACGCTACTTTATGCTTACTGCCGTTGGTGTGGGTGCCTCAGTTGCTGATAACTGCTGGTTTGGGATATTTGACAGCGGGCTTGACTGTATTTTTGCGAGACATTCCTCAGACATTAGGTGTTATTCTAAATTTTTGGTTTTATTTGACGCCGATCGTCTACCCAGCATCAATCATCCCCCAAGAGTGGCGAGGGTGGATATTTTGGCTAAATCCAATGGCCGCCATCTCGGAGGTTTATCGAGACCTCATACTGGTTGGAGAAGTTAAGCATTGGGGCGAATGGGGTGTCGCCACGCTAATTTCTGCTGCTATATTTTGTGGAGGTTTGGCGGTTTACCGGCGTTTGCGTCCCGCTTTTGCTGACGTGCTGTAAATTTGTGTGATATCTACAGTCAATCTAAAATCTAAAATCTAAAATCTAAAATCGATTGTGCTGTAAATATGTTTGAGATTTCAAGTCAATCTAAAATCTAAAATCTAAAATCTAAAATCGATTGACTGCCGCCAATGACAGAAAATGTAATTTCACTAAAAAATGTTTCCAAATGCTTTAAGCGGTACGATCGTCCAGGAGACCGCTTAAAGGAAATTATTTACCCCAGCAAAAAACTGGCTGACGAATTTTGGGCCCTGCACGACATCAATCTGGAAATTCCTCAAGGACAAACTCTGGGAATCGTCGGTCGCAACGGTTCGGGAAAAAGCACTCTTTTGCAAATAATTGTAGGGACGCTGACTCCTACCACAGGAAGCGTGGATGTTAAAGGGCGAGTCTCCGCTTTGTTGGAACTCGGAAGCGGATTTAACCCGGAATTTACCGGGCGACAAAATGTGTTTTTTAACGCTCAGTTACTGGGATTCAATCAAAAAGAAACTGAAGCAAAATTTGACGATATAGCTGCTTTTGCTGATATTGGCGATTTCATTGAACAGCCAGTCAAAACTTATTCTAGCGGTATGTTTGTCAGGCTAGCTTTTGCCGTTGCGACTAGCGTCGAGCCAGATATTTTGGTGGTTGACGAGGCGCTTTCGGTGGGCGATGAAGCTTTTCAACGCAAGTGTTTTGCCCGCTTGCAAAGCATTCAGGAAGGTGGCGGAACCATTTTATTTGTTTCTCACGCTGCTACTTCTGTAGTGCAACTTTGTACGTCGGCGATTTTAATGGATAGCGGTGAATTGCTGCTCGCTCACACGCCGAAGGTGGTAATTTCTAAGTATCAAAAGCTGATTTACGCCGATCCGGATCAGGTTCTGGGGTTGAAGTCAGATATTCGAGCTCTGAACCAACTAACAAAACAGGAAAGTCAAGACCACCTTCAGGATGCTAATTTAGAAAGCACAAAGAGGGAAGTTAAACCGGAGCAACATCTCTCCAAACCCCAGGAATATTACGATGAATTTTACGATCCGGGGATGATACCGTCGAATACGGTAAGGTATCCGTCTCGCGGAGCGGAAATTATCAACCCCCACATCGAGACGCTGAAGGGAAATGTGGTAAATCACTTGATCGGTCGTCAAGATTATATTTACACTTACTCTGTCACTTTCTCGCGGTCAACTTCCAAGGTTAGGTTTGGAATGTTGATTAAAACAATTAGCGGTTTTGAGTTGGCGGGTGCTTCTTTGAAGGCTTCTACTCAGTCAGTTAGGTATGTAGAAGCGGGAACGACAATTGTAGTGAAGTTTCATTTTAAATGTTTGCTGAATCCCGGTGTTTATTTTCTGAATGCTGGGGTTGTGGGAACGGTAGATGGAGATTTAACTTATCTGGATCGCTGCGTTGATGTGGCGATGTTTAGAGTTCAGTCTTGTACTGAGTCCTGCGGTAACGGCATCGTTGACTTGCTGATCGAACCGTGTTTAACTGTTGTTAATGCTGATACTCTAGTGAAAGAGCAGTCAACAGAGGTTATCTAAAATTTTGTAAAAACAATGAACGATATCAATTTAGATTTAGTCGAAAATCCCGTAATCAAAGCATTTATTCAAGATCAAGCTAAGTTTCCCGAAAATTTTAAACTGAATATCTGCGAAGACGATGAAATGTATTTGTTCAGCTTGAACAACGTCAAAGACGATCGCGATCGGGCTTTGGTGCGCTATTACTCGATCGGGCGTCGCATCTTAGATACGGTTAAACAAGTTGTGGAATGGCATTTTGGCAGTTTTGAAAAAGTACCGTCTTTTCTAGATTTTGCCTGCGGTTACGGTCGATTTACCCGGTTTTTGATTCAGGAAATACCGCCGGAAAGAATTTGGGTTTCGGATATTTATGCTAACGCGGTTAAGTTTCAAACTGAATACTTGGGCGTCAACGGTATTGTCTCAACTGGAAAACCAGAAAATTATTTAATTGACCGAAAGTTTGACTGTATTCTGGCTAATTCTTTTTTCAGTCATATGCCGGAAAGAACTTTTACAAGTTGGTTACAAAATTTGTACGATTTGTTGACTCCTAACGGCATTTTGATGTTCAGCGTTCACGATGAGTGTTTGCGCCTAGCCAATATAGAAATGCCGGCTAATGGTATTTTGTTTAGTCCTCAAAGCGAAAGCCAGTCTTTAGATAAGGAGGAATACGGCACAACTTATGTAACTGAAAAGTTTGTGAGAGAATGTGTCGAGAAAATTAGCGGAGGCAAAGCTTTTGTTCACCGCATCAAAAAAGGCATATGCAGGTTTCAGGATTTGTATGTTGTCACAAATGAGTTAGTTAGAGATTTTTCGGAGTTGAAATTCCATCATCATCCGGAAGGATATATTGATGTTGCTGCTTTCACGAATAAGGAGAATTTGTATCTGGAAGGATGGGTAGCTGATGTGAACCTCGACGGTCGAATTGAGGAGCTGCAAGTGCTGGTAAACGGCGAGGTTGTACAGAGGTGCGAGCCTTTTTACGATCGCCCTGATGTGGCTGGATATTTTGAAACTGATGGGGCTTTGCAGTCGGGGTGGAGCTGTTATTTACCCAAAAACACGGTGGCGCTGCAGGATGTGTTAATAGTCAAAGCAATCAATAACTATGGTTTGGAATGGATTCTGGAAACTTGCACTGTTAAATCGCTGGTTAACCAAAGACAATCGCAGTCTTTGTTGGGGTCTACTCAGACAAAACTCAAATTACTTGAGACTCAGTTAGAGTCGACTAGGATAGAATCGGAGCAAAATCAAAGTAAGTTAATGATTACTGAAACAAAGTTGGAAGAATCTCAAACCAGTTTGCAAGAAGCTCAAACTAAATTAGTTTCAGCTCAAACGCAATTGGAGCAAACTCAAAATCAGTTAGTATCTGTGCAAATGCAGTTGGAGAAAACAGAAAATCAGCTAATTAATCTCAAGCAAGAACTAGAGCAAGCGAAGTGTCGAGTTTTAGCAATGGAAAGCAGCAAGTTCTGGAAGATCAGAAGCGCGTGGTTTCAAGTCAGGCGCTCCCTGGGCTTAGCGGGAGAGTAGCGAGTAAATTTGGTGTGGGAATTAGGGCGAGGGAGATAAATTGTGAGTACAAATGACAGCAAACCGTCGGTTTTTATTGTTACCGGAATGCACCGTTCCGGTACGTCTTTAACAGCTTCTTTGTTTCAGAAAGTCGGGGTTGATATTGGCAAAAAGTTAGTGGGGCCGGCAGACGGAAATGTCAAAGGTCATTTCGAGAATGTTGATTTTGTGGAGTTTCACAAAAGTGTTTTGCGATCGCACGGTATTGATGAACTCGGATGTACGTTGGAAAAAACGATTCCCGTAGCAGCAGAATACGTGGAAATCGCCAAACGGGCGATCGAGCAAAATCAACAAACTCACAAACATTGGGGTTGGAAAGACCCACGAACAGCCCTTTTTTGGGATTTTTGGCTGACTTTGCTCCCCGAAGCTAATTTTATCTGTGTTTATCGATCGCCCTGGGAAGTAGTCGATTCCCTTTACCGCCGAGGAACCGATTTCAGCTTGCTGCAAAATCCCGAAATGGCAGTAAAAATGTGGATTCACTACAATCAAAAAGTTTTAGAACTTTACGAACGTTTCCCCCATCGCTGTCTCCTAGCCAACGTTTACCCGATAGGCAACACTCCTGAACTTTTCCTCGATCGAGTCAACGAAAAATTTAACGTTAACTTAGGTGCGATACCGGGCGACAATTTTGAAGAATCTTTATTAGTCAACGATATTGTCAAAAGTCACAGACCGAGTTTAATAGAAAAATATTTTCCCGAAGCATTAGAACTATATGAACTTTTGGAAACCCAAGCTGGCAATCTGAGCAGCGAATCGAAAGATGTGAGCGCTCAAGTTATTCATTTCCCAGCATCTCCAATCTGGCCATTTGAAGAGTGGCTAAAAATCCGCTTGCTGGAAAAACAGCAAAAAACCAGCTCTTCCGAACTCAAACAGTGGCAAGAACAATTTCACCATGCCCAGGCAAAAGTTTTGGGATTAGAGACAGAATTAGGAGCAACTCAAGTACAGCTTGCCGGCCAAGAATCAAATTTTCAAGAAGCTTTAGCAAAACTCCTCGGATTAGAAGCAGAATTAGGCGAAACTCAGGTACAGCTTGCAGGCAAAGAATCGCAATTTCAAGAAGCTTTAACAAAAGTATTAAAATTAGAAGCAGAATTAGGCGAAACTCAGGTACAGCTTGCAGGCAAAGAATCGCAATTTCAAGAAGCTTTAGCAAAACTCCTCGGATTAGAAACAGAATTAGGACAAACTCAGGTACAGCTTGCAGGCAAAGAATCGCAATTTCAAACAGCTTTAGCGAAGGTATTAGAATTAGAAGCAGAATTAGGGCAAACTCAGGTACAATTTGAAGAGACTGAATTTATATTGCAGCAAAAGTTAGCTGAGTTAATTCAGCTAGAAACAGCACAAACTCAAAATCAGGAAAGATTAAAGGATACTCAGGAAAACTTAGAACACTCCCGGCAGGAAAATGAAATTTTTCGGGCAGAACTTGCTATAATCAAGTCTTCAATATGGTGGCAACTGAGAGAAAAGTTGTGGCAAGTTCAGCACAGAATCCGCGACTTGTTCCCTAAATTTATTTTTTCGTTAGATCAACCCACTACTTGGCAAGTTTGTGATTCTCGCCTGCTAATTGTCGGCTGGGTTTTTAACCAAAAAAGAGAGACTACAGCAGTCCGCGCCAGAATTAAAGACCAGAGTTTCCCAGGGGTTTATGGCATAGATAGAACTGATATAGCGCTAGCACACTCTAATATTCCGGCTGCGAAGAAATCAGGTTTTACAATTGAATTGGAAGCGCCTGCCGGACGGCACGAAGTGTTACTGGAAGCACAAGATGATCGAGGTAAATGGCATTTGTTGACAGCTTATCCGTTGTTAGTTTCAACGATTCAAGCATCGTTAGATGTACCAGTGGTGTGGGAACAGCGTCAGGGTCACATTTTGTTTGCAGGTTGGTGCTGCCACCACGATCGCAAAATTGCTAAATTAAGCTTGTTGTGCGGCGATACTTCTGTAGAATGCGCCTACGGTTTGCGGCGAAAAGATGTCGGCGAAGTGTTTCCTGACTGGGTTAACAGTTCGGAAAGCGGTTTTGAGGCCCTTGTCGATTTGCCTCCGGGCGAATGGCACGTTTCTCTGCAAGCTGAGTTAGAAACCGGGGAAATTTTGTCTTTTCAAGCGCCGAAAAAATTGACTGTGCGGCGCTACCATATCTGGCAGCGAAGTGCAGATAAGTTTGAGGAGTTATCAAGGTTTACAGCCGCAATTCAGCAGCGGGCGAGGGAAAGAAAACAGCGTCTCGGCAGAATTGTGCCGATGCCTTGGGAAATTGTGAAAGTGCTCCGCCAGTTAGGGAAGATTTATCGGCAGCAAAAACAGTTTACTGCGCCTGGGGAATTGCTGCCGCCTGCGGGTTTTGTGGTGCCTAAACCTATTGATAGATATGACGCTTGGCTGGAGGTGAATCAATGGAACGATCGCGCGCGCGATTACTTGATTTCTCGGTTAACATCCTGCCGGGAACCGCTGCCCAAAATTTCGGTAGTAATGCCAGTTTACAACCCGCAGATAGATTTTCTCGAAAGTGCGATCGACAGCGTAATCAATCAAGTTTATGCAAACTGGGAACTCTGCATTGCCGACGATTGCAGCACCGATTTCACTGTTGCTGACACTTTGAAAAACTGGGTTCAAAAGGACGATCGTATCCGCATCACATTTCGCACAGAAAACGGCAACATCAGCGCAGCCACCAACAGCGCCGCCGCCCTCGCAACAGGCGACATCATCCTGTTTTTAGACAACGACGACGAACTCACTCCCGACGCATTAGGCGAAGTCGCCCTATATTTTGCCTCATATCCAGCCACCGATTTTCTCTATTCCGACGACGACAAAATCGACACCAAAGGTCGCCGATTCGCCCCGCAATTCAAACCACAATGGTCGCCGGAACTGCTGCTTTCCTATATGTATCTTGGTCATTTATGCGCCGTAAAAAAACACATTTTTGAACAAATAGGCGGTTTGCGGATAGGTTTAGAAGGCTCGCAAGATTACGATTTTGCCTTGAGAGCAACCGAGGTTTCTCGCCACGTAGCGCACCTGCCGTTAGTGCTCTATCACTGGCGAACCGCACCCGGTTCTACCGCCATATCTGGTGCCGCGAAACCTGCCAGTTTTGCCGCAGGTCAAAAAGCCATTCAAGACGCACTAAACCGCCGCAAAATTAACGGCAATGTCGCTCAGCACGCATGGGCGATTAAAGAAAATTTGGGCATATTTGCCCAGGATTTCCCGGATAACGGCCCATCAGTAACGGTAATTATTCCTACTAAAAATCAGCTCAAATTGCTGAAAGCCTGTCTGGATTCTCTAGAAACTACAACCTATAAAAATTATCAAGTAGCCGTTATCGACAACGAAAGCGACGAACCTAAAACTCTGGAATATTTAAAGCAATTAAATTGCCAAGTTTTGCGGATAAAAAATTCTGACGGCAAGTTTAGTTTTGCAGCAATTAACAACCGCGCTGCCGAACAAGTGGATAGCGAATATGTTTTGTTTTTGAACAACGATACTGAAGTAATTAACCCGCGCTGGCTGAGTCAAATGGTGGGATACGCTCAAATCCCTGGCGTGGGTGCAGTCGGCGCGAGGCTGTTATATCCCGACGGCCGAATTCAGCACGCGGGCGTAATTCACGGGCTGCATCACGGCTTGGCGGGTCACGCTTTTAAGCTGATGGACAAGAATAATCGAGGCTATCTTTCTCAAGCGATGGTAACGCGAAATTACTCTGCGGTAACAGCCGCTTGCACGATTACTCCGCGTCAATTGTTCTTAGAATTAGGCGGTTTTGATGAAGAGAATTTTGCTGTTGCTTACAATGATGCAGATTACGGATACCGGCTGTTAGAACGGGGTTATCGGTGCGTATATTGTCCCGATGCGGAGTTGTTGCACAAAGAGGGAACTTCTAGGGGTT
Organism: Microcoleus sp. LAD1_D5; assembly: GCF_036702115.1. Classification (NCBI taxonomy): domain Bacteria; kingdom Bacillati; phylum Cyanobacteriota; class Cyanophyceae; order Oscillatoriales; family Microcoleaceae; genus Microcoleus; species Microcoleus sp. LAD1_D5. Next base: position 22,769 of record NZ_JAUBSA010000077.1, read on the forward strand.
TTACCGACAATCCTCAAGAAGTGGCGGCTTTTAGGCGTAAGTATGCGGGCAAAAATGACAGTTTTTACAGTCCTCACTTGTCTTTAGAAGATGAGTATTTTCATATTCAACCTCGACGGGTTTTTATGAAGGGAGAAGGTTCGGCAACGGATTTTGTAACGGATGTAACGGATGTAACGGATGTCAGAAATAAGGAAGAATTAGAAAGTGCTGAGTGTGGTTTGTTATCAGTAGCAAACAGTTCTATACATCCTATCAACCTTTTGATGTGCAGCAATTCGCTGGATTTTACTGGTGCGCCGCTGCATCAGTACGAAATCGCGGTGAAATTGGCGACTGAAGGCGTGATTAAGCCGATCGTACTTTGCACAACAGAGGGGCCCCTGCGTCAAGCTTACGAACAGCAGGGAATTGAAGTAATTGTGCGCGACAATCCTCTCGAACACATCTACCAGCGCGATGCTTATGATGAAGCCATCCGCATTTTTAGCACAGAAATTGCAAGTTTAAAAGTAGATGCAATTTATGCCAATACTTTAGAAAACTTTTTTGTAGTTGATGCCGCGCGGCAAATCGGAACTCCTACAGTGTGGAACGTGCACGAAAGCGAACCTTGGCAAACTTATTTTAACAGGTTTGGTTCGGAGATTGCGGCGAGAGCTTTAGAGTGTTTTCGGTTTCCTTACAAGGTGATTTTTGTGGCGGATGCCACGCGCGACAGGTATTTGCCTCTCAACAGCCACCACAATTTTACGGTGATTCACAACGGCTTAGATTTGAGCAAACTGGAAAATTCGGACAATTCTGAATGGGCTAGAAAAACTTTAGGTGTTGCAGCGGAAGATGTGGTAATTTTGCTGCTGGGAACGGTATGCGAACGCAAAGGACAGCAGGATTTAGTTAAAGCACTTTCACTTTTACCTGACAAATGGCACAATAAAATTAGGTGTTTTATTGTGGGCGATCGCCCGAGTATTTACAGCAATAAATTAGCCGAGTTGGTGGGGGAATTGCCAGAAGAGTTGCGGCAAAGGGTGACAGTAGTCCCGGAAACTGGGGAGACGGGAAAATATTACAAATCGGCTGATATTTTTGTTTGCACTTCTCGCGTGGAAAGTTTTCCGAGAGTGATTTTGGAGGCGATGGCCTGCGATTTGCCAATTGTTACATCGCCGGTTTTTGGGATTAAAGAACAAGTGAGGCCTGGAATTAATGGTTTGTTTTATACGCCAGATCGCCCGGAGGAATTAGTTGCAGCTTTAATTAGTTTATTGGATGATAAATCCTTGCGGCAGCAGTTAGCTGAAAACGCTAAATATGTCTTGGATTCACTTAATACTTTTGAGGAAATGACTCAAGCTTATGCAGATATTTTCTGGGAAGCATATTTCAGCAGTCATTAGTCATCTTACAATGTCAGCGTCCCGCCCAGCCAAGCGCAGTAAATCAACTCGTAGACTTGGGGCAGGATTTGATATAATTTGCCAAGACTTGCGGAACATATTGAAAATTGAGCCATCAATACTATAAAATAATCAAAAATGAACGATGAAAAAATGACCGATCGCCCAAGAGTAGATTATGAAAGGGCATGGGACAGTTACGCCCAACAGTGGCAAAAAACTAATGCCGAACTTGCCCATATTGGCGACGAATGGATAGGTAAAGCTGCCGGTGCCGCTAACTCCCTAGCCCAATACGAAGCGCTGATAGAACAGCAATTTATTGCACCGTACATCAAAAAAGAACATACGGTTTTAGAAATTGGTATCGGCGGCGGAAAAACTGGTTCGTTGTTGCTGAAATATTGCGATCGACTAATTTGTGCAGACATTTCCAGTCAAATGCTGCAAGCCGCGCGATCGCGCTTGGGAGACGATCGCGTTTCTTACGTCAAACTCGACGGTTTAACATTAGACGGCATCGCTCCAGGTTCAGCCGATGTCTGCTTTTGTTACGATACAATGGTACACGTAGAGCCTGTAGATATATTCAACTACCTGACTCGAATTCCAAAACTGCTGCGGGGCGATCGAATTTGCGTGTTTCACCACACAAATATTTTTAGCGAATTAGGATGGCAAAAATTCGCAAGCGAGTGGGACAAAAACTTGCTAGGGCACAGAGACGGCACAGCATTTTCAGTTATGACTGATACAATTATGGAAAAATTTCTCCATCATTTAAACTATGAAATCATCCTGAAAAATACATCTTCAGTACCGCGAGATTGTGTCTGGATCTGCAAAGCACCAACTCCCAATGAATAAAATCACAGCTTTTTAGCCGCCTCAAAATATTTTCTTCCAACTAACAACAGTCAACAGTCAACAGTCAACAGACAACTGACAATGAAAGCATTATTTCTCCATCCCAACTTCCCCGCCCAATACCGCCACATTATCACGGCTTTAGGCGCCGATCCCAAAAATCAAATTGTTTTCGGCACTAAAAACGAGCGCCCAGAGTGGAACATTCCCGGCGTTCGCAAAGCAGCATTTACCCCCAGCCGGGAACCCCACGCGCAGACTCACCAATACGTCCGCCCTTTAGAAAGTGCTGTCATCTACGGACAAGCCGTATTTAGAATGGCAGAACAACTCAAAGCAGACGGTTTTGTACCCGATATTATCTGCGGACATTCCGGTTGGGGGCCGACATTATTTGTCAAAGAAGCTTTTCCAAATACCCCGCTTTTGTGTTATTTCGAGTGGTTTTATCATGCTATTGGTTCCGACGCAGATTTTGACCCAGCAGAACCTTTAACAGTTGACGATATGGCCAGAATTAGAATCAAAAATGCGCCGATTCTGATCGATTTATACTCTTGCGATTGGGGTTTGTCGCCGACTTATTGGCAGCGTTCGCAATTTCCGCCAGAACTACAACAAAAATTATCCACACTCCACGACGGCGTAGATACCGATTACTTCAAACCAGACCCCGGTGCTAAACTGGTTTTGCCTAACTTAGACTTGTCTGGCGTTGATGAAATTGTCACCTACGTATCGCGGGGAATGGAACCTTACCGAGGTTTTCCCGAATTCATTGAGTCGATCGCCTATGTACAAGAACGCCGCCCCAACTGTCACGTCGTAATCGTTGGTTCAGAAAGAGTTTGTTATGGGCGTTCTTTACCCAACGGCGAGTCTTACAAAGACCATATGCTCAAAAAAGTGCCGCTAGATTTGTCGCGAGTTCACTTTGTCGGCCCCCTACCTTACGGACTGTATTTAAAAGTAATTCAAGCATCCGATGTACACGTTTATTTGACCAGACCTTTTGTGCTATCTTGGTCGATGATTGAATCTCTATCAACCGGATGTTTAGTAATCGGTTCCGACACTGGGCCAGTCAGAGAAGTTATCCGCGATGGAGAAAACGGTTTGCTAGTCGATTACTTCTCACCAAAACAAGTAGCCGATCGCATTGATGAAGTTTTAGACCATCCTACCCGCATGGCAGAAATTCGCATCAAAGCCCGTCAAACCGCCCTAGAACGCTACAGTTTAGCTAAAATGCTGCCGCAACATTTACAACTAATTGAGCAAGTAGCCAATCGTTCCATGCCGCCTACAGTTGGTATGGAACCAGAACGGGAATTAGCAGCATCTTTTGCAGTGAGAATTTAGTAATAAAGTTAGTCAGGACTACGGGCTGCATAATAGCGGGATGATTTTGATTTTTTTGTGGGATGGGCGTCCCGCCCGTCCGGCTTATTTTCCGGCGTTGCATAATGGAAAGCAGTCCGTTAATCCCTTCTAGGCTAGTCGCAAACTAACTTCGAGATCAATAATTTAGGCGCTGCATAATAGCGGGATGATTTTGATTTTTTTTGTGGGATGGGCGTCCCGCCCGTCCGGCTTATTTTCCGGCGTTGCATCCCGCATTCCGCAGATATTTAAGCAGAGGTAAAGCAAGATAGATTCGGCAACAATAAACTCCCAAACGATTGCCGTG
>NZ_JAUBSA010000078.1:0-26661 GCF_036702115.1 Microcoleus sp. LAD1_D5
AAGTTAATAGTTGGGATTCAATCCAGTCAAGCAAAACTTTCCATTATATCATAAAATTATTTTGCAAGAGGTCTATTTAATGTGCCATCATTGTGTTCTCAATACCCACTTAATTTTACAATGTTATGGGATAAAATCATCGTCTTTATCGGTCATAATAGTAATAGCAGACTTGTTACAAAAGGGTTCTTCGGTACAAAGTCATGCTAATTTATCTGAAAATTATGTTTAAACCCTTGCATAGAAAAGGGTTGGGTTATTCTCTAACCTAAATTTCTTGTCAGGAGTAGCTGCGATCTCATTGAAGTCCCATACAGTAGAATTTCAGCCAAACCAAGCTAACAATTTAGCATACCAACTACGGAAGCCCCAAAATCCCTAGAAATGTTGTCAGGAATAATATCAATGTTTGACTATAAAGTTGTAGAAAGTAAACTCCATCAAGTCATTAACATCATCAAACCACAACAGTCAGAGACTCAAAGAGAATTTATGGTTTCAGATATTCATGCGGGCGAGTGGAATTTAGCGTTAGAGACTTTGTGCGATATTCTCATTGAAGAAGAAATTACCGTAGATTTAAAGGCTTATGAACTATTGCAAGAAGTGGGAAATATCTTGAACATGGAAGGAGAAACTGGGGAAATGTTAAAAGTCCAGGTAACTCCTGCATAATTCGGTTCATTTCATCCCGTAAAGCTAATTTCACTCAAACCCAAGTTTATCAAGAGAGAAGGAACCAAAAATAGTGAATAACGGGACTAACCAAACCCCTGAGCAAAATTCGGCTAATTGTGGCAGTATTGATGAATCAGAAAGAGCTTTTGGTGAAACCGAAAGAGCGATTGCTGAATTTCTAGAAAGACAGGGAAAAAATGTTAAAGCCTTGGTAGAAAAAACCGATGGAGGTAGAAATCCCGATGCTGAGGTAGATGGAAAACGCACTGAATTCAAAAGTCTAGATGCCGGTGCTACAAGCGCGACAGTAAAAAATCAGATCAACAATTCGATTAGACGAGGCGGACAGGCTAGGGATATAATTATAGATGCTAGGGCATCTGGGTTGATAGAAGCTGAGGCTGAACGAGGTTTGCAGAGGGCCAAAAATATTACACGCGGGAAAATTGATAGCGTCAGAATTATTGGCGATAGCTATGACATCACTTTTACGGAGTTTCAATAAAGGAGGTTTTTATGTCTCGCACACTAGATATTTTTGTAGACTTTCCACAGGACATCGAACATTTAATCAAAGAATTAGAGTTTATATTGGCTCTTAAATTAGAGCTGGTTTCTGATGGCATTGACCACTGGTATGAGTTTCGTGACTCAACAATCACTCTTACAGTAGGAAAGCATGATTTTGAAAATGATAAAGAGCTCAACTTTGAAGAATACCCTTACAACCTATCAATCAGAGCGCTGAAGATCTCGAATGAACTTGATAGAAAAAAGTGGCGAAATGAGTTTGCTAGTTATGTTCTCCACAAGTTGAAAACTACCGAAAGGTATCGTTTAATGCTGGTGGATGACTTACAAGTGAAGTTAGAGGAGTTTGCGCCATTGGTGAAGGTTTGATCGAACATCATACAGGCAAGTTCTGAAACCGATTTGTAAAAACGAGGAAATGACTATGGTCACTGCTACTGCCGCACAGAAGCATTTTACTCTAGAAGAGTTCATGGCTCATCCCCCCGACCAGATGGAATGGGTGGACGGACAACTCGTGGAGAAAAATGGAGCCACGCTCAAGCATGGTAAAATTCAATCAAGCCTGGGTTGTGCTTGGGCAAATTACAAAAATTCTAGCGGACAAGGTGGAGAGGCTTATGTCGAGGTTCCTTGCCGCACCAACCGACAAATTCGCCGCCCCGATGTCGCTTATCTCACACCCGAATTAGTTGCACAATTTGGCAATCTTGCCACTTTACCCCAAAGTTTCCCCCTAATTGCCGAAATAGTTTCACCCACCGATATTGCTGAAGATGTCTTTCTCAAAGCACAGGAATATTTAGAATCTAGCTGTGAGGAAGTTTGGTTAGTTTTTCCCGAAAGTCGTTTAATATTCGTGATAACTCAAAATCAAATATTGACATTTCGAGCCGGCGATACCGCCAGCACCCAACAAATCCTGATCGGTTTTAGCATCGATGTCGATCGATTGCTAGCTTAAACTAAATTTTACAACCTTTCATGTAGCAGCACGCCACACAAAACTCTCCTCTACCCGTTGCACCAGTTCTTAAATCAAATTGCTACAATATTCTTAAGACTCCCCCAGTCCGCCTTCGCGGACTTCGTTTGTAGAGCATCGGAATTCTATTCGGTGGTATTTAATTAATATCCCACCCTTATTGGAGCAAACCGCCATGTCAGACGACTTTTCCTTAGACGAGCTTTTAAATAGAAGTTACTACGCCTTCAAAGACGCAGAAGACCAAGTGGGACAGTGCAATGTTTTAGTCATCGGCAAAACCGGTGTTGGCAAAAGTACCCTGATCAATTCCGTTTTTCGCCAACGCTTAGCAGAAACCGGAGTCGGCCGCCCCATCACTCAAGGCATTCGCCAATATACAAAACCGAATTGCCCAATTACAGTCTACGATACTCCCGGACTCGAACTCAACGCCGAACAAATTAAAGTTATTCAATTAAACGTTGCTAAACTGATTGAAGACCAAAGACTCCTGCACCCAAAAGAACACATTCACGTCATCTGGTACTGCATCAATCACAGCGCCAATAGAATAGAATCTGTCGAGGAAAGTTGGCTAAAAGAAATGGAAGTCAAAGATGTACCAGTTCTTTTAGTGCTGACTCAGACGACATCTAAAAAGCCGGGCGAGTTTTTCAAGCAACTGGAACACATGAATTTACCAGTCAGTCAAATCATCCCCGTCATGGCTGAGCCGGAAGAAATAGATGAGGATTATACAGTAAAATCTCACGGTTTAGATAAGTTGGTAGATGCAACTTTTCAACTGCTGCCGGAAGTAGCTAAAAAAGCTTTTGTTAAAGAACAAATTGCAAATATTGCGCTCAAATCTGATATGGCATTTAAGTATCTAAGTGCTTATGTTGCAGGTTCTGCGATTGTCGGTGCGACTCCTGTACCGTTTGCTGATGCGCCGATTTTGATGACGATGCAAACGGCAATGATTGCTAATATTACTGTGATTTTTGGAATGCCCTTTGACAAAGGGTTTATTTCGGCGATGCTGTCTGCTATTAGCGGCGCTGGCGGGGTTACTGCTGTCGGCAGAAGTATTGTTACTAATTTGATTAAAATGATTCCTGGTGCGGGTACTGTTGTCGGCGGTGCTATCTCCGGTGCAACGGCGGCAACTCTCACGCTTGCCCTCGGTTTGGCTTACATTGAAGTGCTTAAAGCTTATATGAAAGCTCAAATTAATGGGGAACAACTTTCTTTGCAGCAGTTAACCAAGATGTTTGTGGATTTTTATAAGGATTATGCTAGTTCGGGGCGTAAAACTTTGAAGGATGAAAAACAAAATCTACCTAAGCCTCCAAATCAAATTGATATTGAATAAATTGGTAAGTGGGAATAAGTGAGTGGTAGTTTGTAATAGTTGGTCTTATACGGTAGTCAATGACTTCTTGGCTTGATTTGATTTCGATTGACCTGCCAGTACCTGCTTTAATATCTGCAACATAATCCGGGGTTGAAACAGCGTCTCAGCAGATTTCAGCATATGGAACACTTCAAACAAACTGAGTGTAGTTTGAGTGTCGCGAACGGTTAAATGAATGACTTGGTTCATATACCATCCCATGAACTTGTCCAGGGCGCTGGAACCCTTAAGAGTGCCTCGAACACTGGGGTATTTAGCATCTTGAGTCGTAGAGGCAATCCAAGGCCCTGCATTGATCTGTGCCAGTCGTTTCTGAAATGTTTTTGCTAATCCAGTTAGGCTGGGTGAGGGTTGTCCGACAATGTTTTGCAAACAGGCATCTAAGGTCTTCACCCCCAATGCGGCTACGGTCATGCCTTGACCGTAAATTGGCGTGAACGAACAAACAGCATCTCCTAAAACCAAAAACCTTTCGGGTTGTCGCTTCAGAGTTTCGTAGTGGCATAACCGATTGCCTGGAGGATAGTAAATTTCGATCGGCGTACAAGGTTTGGCCTGCTTGAGAGCGTTGTAAATCATAGGGCTGGGTAACTGCTGGAGCGCATCCAAAAGGGCAGTTTCATCTTTTGGGAGGCGGTGGGGTGCAGTGGCACAGAATCCCAGAAGCCAACGGTTATTTTCAATCGGGTACAGGATAGCCATTGAAGTTCGTTCGGGTGGAGCCGCTTGCAGGTACACGCCTTTCCAATCGGATTCAAATCCCGCAGGAATCTCGTAGACGCGGCCGGCGTATCCCATGCCAGTTGTAATCAATGTTTCCTTTGGTGCTTCATAGCCCAATGCTTTCAGCCATTTGGGGGCTTGCGAATTAAACCCGCTTGCATCCACCACCAAATCAGCTACTAAGGTCTGCTCTTGAGTCTCTCCGGTTTGCTGGCGCTGCCGGACTTTCACTCCAGCAATGCTCGTTCCATCAGGAGTTGAAATGAGCCCAGTGACATAGCTTTCCTCCAGGAAATGAAGCTGGTTGGTTCCCGCTAACCGGCGGTAAATCAACCAATCCAAAATGCACCGACTGAAAGAGAGCACTGTAAATCCAGAGGGGAAACGAGCAGTCCAGCCAAAAGGATTGAGCCATTCCACATCGCCTGCCATATCCACAGTGACCGCTCCTTGAGCAATGAGTTCTGCTTCCAAGCCCGGAAACAACTCTTCGATAATTTGACGGCCTCGGGTCAGCAAAATGTGCAGTTGAGTGCCTTGAGGAATGCCCCTGCGGGGTTCTGCTTGAAGAGGAAAACAATCTCGTTCAATGAGTGTCACCTGCTCAAAATAATCAGTCAAAATCCGAGCACTAAGCAGTCCGGCAATACTCCCGCCAATCACCACCGCATGACGACCCAAAGTTAAATTTGTCATTATTTCATTTCTCCTATAAATACAATTAAACCGTCTTCTAGTCGCAGGTCTGAAAACTGACTGCAAATATCTAACTTGGGATTAAGTTACCGAGAGTAGTGGAAAAAGATCGTTAGAATCGAAGCGCGCTGCCTAAGCCGTGCTGGCATACCACGATCACTAACTCACTTTCCCAAGCGTTCGGTCTTTTTTCTGAGTGAGCTATGGGCATAAAGGAGCCGACATCTCAGGAGTCCTCCACTCGTACTTACTGATCTTATACCTTTTGTGGTAGAGCTAGTTAGTGCTTGAAAAAATACTGTCATCAATAGCCGGCCATATAAAACTTTAAAAAAATCTAATTTTTTCCCACTAAAGACTTGACACCGTGGCGATTATTTGCTGAGTAATTTAATAAAAAAGGTTAGTAATAAAAAAATTGTCGTAAATTTGCACAAAATCACCAACAGCGGTAAAATTCTAATTGCTTTGTTTGCAAATTTAGCGTAAATTCCAATTGGGGAATTAAAACCAATAATTGAAATATGTCTAAGACTTACAGTGTTGAATTGATCCACCAAGGCAGAACCTATACCGTAGAAGTGCCTGAAGATAAACAAATTCTGCGGGCGGCAAACGCTGCGGGCATTGAGTTGCCGAGCTCTTGCAATGCGGGGGTTTGTACTACTTGCGCTGCTAAAATTATTGAGGGTCAAGTTGATCAAGTTGATTGCATGGGCGTTAGTCCGGATCTTCAGGCAGAAGGTTATGTGTTGCTGTGTGTTGCTTATCCCCGATCGAACTTGAAGATAGAAACCGAAAAAGAAGACATTGTGTACGATCGCCAGTTCGGTAAATCCTAGGACTAAGCTAAAATTGACCTAAGTACCGATCTCCGTAAAACCACTATGGATCGCCCGATGACCACCCATTTCATTTCCGCAGAAGTTGACCTCCACGAGACCCCCGAGCAACTGCACTCGGCTATTGAAATTGAACTGCAAAAGTACGGCGAACCCCTGCGGTGGGCCGTCACAGACGTGGATGTCGATCGGCAAAAGGCTGTGGTAGAAGGCTACGTGCTCGTCGAAGCATCCCCCGCAACATCGTGAACCCCCGCCCTTTGACAGTGGTTTTGATAGTCCCCACAGGCGTTGGAGCCTCGATCGGGGGCTTTGCAGGAGATGCGCTGCCCGTGGCTAGGGCGATCGCCCAAATTTCAGACACCCTAATCACTCACCCCAACGTCCTCAACGGCGCTCAACTTTATTGGCCGATACCTAACGCTCTCTACGTTGAAGGTTATGCCCTTGACAAATTTGCTGCCGGATGCTGGGGACTGCAACCGGTACATCAAAATCGCATCGGCTTAATCCTAGATTCCGCGATCGAACCAGACTTGCAGTTGCGCCACTTGCAAGTGGCTGATGCAGCGAGAGCTACATTGGGCTTGAATATAACTGATTGTGTTTTAACCGATCGCCCTCTGCAAGTAGAATTGCGTATTTCTGAATCAGGGGCATCGTGGGGGACGATCGGCAATCCAGACAGTTTATTGCGCGCCGCCGAAAAATTGATCGAACAAGCAAGAGTAGAGGCGATCGCAGTTGTGGCCAGATTTCCCGACGATGAAGGCAGCCTCGCCCTCGAAAACTACCGCCGCGGCAAAGGAGTTGACCCCCTCGCCGGCGCGGAAGCTGTGATCAGCCACCTCGTCGTCAGGACGTTTAAAATCCCCTGCGCCCACGCCCCCGCGTTGTCTGCGCTTCCCCTCGATCCGCACCTGTCCCCGCGATCGGCTGCTGAGGAAATCGGCTATACTTTCCTACCTTGCGTGCTTGCCGGCCTCAGCAAAGCTCCCCAATTGGTAGCGCCAGAAAGCCAGCAGCACAATCAATTATCAATTACCGCCGATCGAGTCGATGCGGTGGTGATACCCGCCACAGCCTGCGGCGGCAGTGCTATTCTGAGTTTGAGTGCGCGATCGTCCGTACAAATCATCGCTGTCGGCGACAACAAAACCCAGATGCAGGCGACTCCAGAAAAACTCGGAATCAAAGCTTTGCAGGTAAACTCATATTTAGAGGCGATCGGAGTTTTGGTCGCTTTGCGGGCCGGCATCAGTCCAGCTTCCTTGGGTGCAGACATCTCCTCCCTGCGTTGTTTGTCTGACTCAACAAAACAAATCTAAAATCTCAAACCTCAAATCTAAAAGTGATTAAGTGGCAGAAAAAATTCCCGAAAATCCTGAAATTGAACCCTTGACGCGCACCCAAGTTTTAGTAGCAATGGGCGTGACAGCAATTATGTTGCTGGCGGTAGCTAAATTGTGGTTGCTATTTGGATCGGTATCGCTTTTGCCAGTCAAATTGATAGGAATCGACTTGCTCAAAGGATGTGCGATCGGACTGGCAATTACAGGCGGCAGTGCGATCGTTTATCATCTCTGGCCGGGTTATCGCCGGAGTGCAGACGTTTACTTGGAAGTAGTGCTCAAACCTTTGTTTTGGCCGGATTTGATTTGGCTGGGACTGCTGCCGGGACTTAGCGAAGAATTGCTGTTTCGAGGCGTGATGCTGTCTGCTTTAGGATTGAATGTTACCAGTTTAGTTTTATCGAGTTTTTGTTTCGGTATTCTGCACTTGGGAGGCATGGATCAGTGGCCTTATGCTGTTTGGGCAACGGCTGTTGGATTGCTGTTGGGTTACAGCGTTTTAGCTACTGGGAATTTGTTAGTGCCAATTACCGCTCATATCTGCACGAATTTGATTTCTAGCTGTGTTTGGAAGTGGGAACACAATCTGGTGAAGCGGTAGGATAGATGGATATCGACCATCAAGCGGGCGAGTGAAATCGCTAGCAAGGCGATCGCACTGTTAAAGTGCGATCGTTCTTTCCCTTGGCTGCAACATAATGGTCACGTATTTGCCTGACAAATAGCAGGTTTAGGCTTTGTTTGGACTTGAAATTTGTTCAAGTCCCGATAATAGCAATTATGAAAAATATTCCTATAGTCCTGAGGTTGGGTTGCACTTCGTTCCACCCAACCTACTTTTGTTATTGTTGCAGAACTTTTCAGAATTGCTATAAGAGGATGGAGATTAATTGAGCAATAGGAATCATACACCAGAATAATCCCGGTGTTTTTAGACCTGGTAATGTCAAGCAGGTTTCGCCTCGATCACACTTACTGGCCCTTTTGTTTCTATCATATTAGTCACTTTAAACCCTGCGGAAGAAAGTAAATGATAAAATTCATCCTTTGTTCGCATAAAAGTACCCCCCAGAATGAACAAAGTTAAGCTACCCATGCCAATAAATGGCGACATTTTGCCTTCAGGCAACATAAAATCAACAATCATCAGCCGATCTTTAGCTGTCATAGCTTGATAGCAATTTTTAAGAATTGTAATAGCCTGATCATCGTCCCAATTGAGGAGGACACGAGAGAGTAAGTAAAGATCGCCACTAGGGGGAACCGCCTCAAAAAAGCTGCCTCCAACTATTTGACACCTATCTGCAACTCCAGCTTCTTCCAAAACCGGATTCGCATCAACCACAACATCTTCGCGATCGAACAAAATAGCTTGTAGCTTAGGATTCGCATTCAGAATCACAGCCGTTAGAGTTCCAATTCCCCCTCCTACATCCACAAGTGTCTTAACGTCTGAAAAATCATAAGCTTCAAGCACCGGAAGCAGCCACTCCCTTGTTGTCTCCTTCATCCACTCATTAAAATTTACTGCCGCATCAGAATTCTGCTTTAAATAGCTATAAAGATTAGTCTTAAAAGTATGTTCAAATGGAGTTTCTCCAGTCTTTATACCGTAGAGTAAATTCCCCCATCCCTGATATAGTTCGTCACCCATTCCCAAAACCGTACCTCGTAAAGAATCAGAAGTACCAGTCAGGAGATGTTTTCCCAGAGAATTTAAGCAAAACTTGTCATTATCTTTCAGAGAAAACACACCAACGCTTACTAGCATACGCATCAGGTGATAAATACCATGAGAATTTACACCAGCAGCTTTTGCAATTTCATCAGCAGTCTTAGAACTGTCACTCAGAATATCTGCAAGTCCCAGTTTAGCCGCTACAAAAAGAGCCTGAGATATTTTAAAGCCATACATCATTTCTAGTAGCAATGACGATGAATTTTCGCTGTTTAGCTGAGTATTATCTGAATATAAAGCCATGAGTTGTCCTGTGACTGAAAGTTTATAATTATTACACTGCATAAGTTCTAGGTACGTAGTTGGGCTTTAGCCCTCTTAGGGTTCAACCACAACTACTTACCTTTTAAGAGGGCCCAAGCCCAACTACTTACCTCTTAATACGCCCCACCGTAACTACGTACCTTAATCATCCCATCCTTTTCCATAATCTCTTACCGGATATTCTACCCATGCACTTCTTAGCCACTCTCTTCCATGATACTCTAAATACGAATGTAAGCTACTCGCTGACCAATCATAAGGAGATTTTGCCCAGCCATGTTTGACAGGATTGTAATGGATATAATTAATAGTTGTATAATAATGTCTTTCCGAACGAATAGCCCGATCGCTAAACGAATGCCACACTTTACCTGTAAGATTCTCCTCAAGATTCCATTGTCGAGCTAACGGGCCGTGAATGGAACGAAAGAGTACACTTAATTGTGACATATTAATATGATGTACTAAGAGATGATAATGATTTGGTAAAACTACCCAAGCATTAATTTCTATACCATTTGAAAGAAAAGTATCAAAAATTATATCTAAAAGTTGCTGACGGCGTTCCTGAGTATTAATGCGAGATTTATGCTCAAAACAACTAACTGTAAGATGGTAAAATTCAGAATCTTGCACTGGATGAGGTGGAGAATGAGCAGGATATCCCTTAGCCAACCTTTGATTAACAAGTTGCACCCGTTCTTCTAGTGTCAATTTACGATATTCATACATAAAAAGTAAGTAGTGGGGCTTTAGCCCTCTTTTAATAGTAAGTAGTTGGGCTTTAGCCCTCTTGAAAAAGTAAGTAGTTGGGCTTTAGCCCTCTTGAAAAAGTAAGTAGTTGGGCTTTAGCCCTCTTGAAAAAGTACGTAATTGGGCTTCAGCCATAAGAGGGCTGAAGCCCAACTACGTACCTAATCAAGATATACTCTAAGTTGTTCAGCCATAACCTGAACATTAGGGGGATAATTCATAGTAATATGATTTCCCGGCACTTCTCGAACCTCTACCCCTACCGGAGCAACCTCAATCCAAGGTAATTCTGGATTTTTGGCATTAACTTCATTTTGTTCTGTAGCACGGAAAAATATAATTCTGCCTCCATAAGTTTGAGGGATGTAATTTAGCATCGCTTGGGCGTGTACTTTAAACAGATGAAGAAACTGGCGAATCTGAGGTAAACCAAAATCGGGAGGAACTACCCTATTAGCAATCTTTACTTGCTCCAAAAAGTAGAGAAGTTGCTCATCTGGCTCAAGTTTTTGAAGGACATCCATAGAAAGAGACAGATTGAACCCAACACCTAGCAAATATACCAAAATTGCTGTATCATCTTCCGTCGCTAAAACAGGCATTTGACCAGGGCCCGGAGTATCTATTAAAGTTAGCAATGCTATCTTTTCACCTTGGGCATTGAGTTGCTGTGCCATCTCAAAAGCAACAGTGCCTCCAAAAGAAGAACCACCCAAAAAATAAGGACCTTCAGGTTGTTTGAGCCGCACTGCTTCAATATAGCGAGTCGCCATTTCTTCAACAGTAAAAAACTCTGATTGCCCATCTGAGACGTGCGCTTGTATTCCAAAAACAGGTTGATCGGAACCTAGATAACGCGCTAAATCCCGATAAATATATACGTGACCGCCTACCGGATGAACTAAGAACAAAGGTTGCTTAAAACTACCACGCTGAATTTCTACTAACAAGGACTCCGAAGCTGTCTGGATTTGCTGATCAGGATTATCTGATAATTCGGAATTGTCTTTAATTAATGCAGCCAAAGCTGCAACAGTAGATGATTGTAAGAGGCTATGGGGAGACAATGATTTTTGCAGTGTTTCGTTTAATTTAGTTATTAGTTGAACGGCTAATAAGGAGTCTCCGCCTAAATCAAAAAAATCATCATGAATCCCTACTTGTTCGATACCGAGAAATTCTTGCCAAATACTAGCAATAGTTTGCTCAATTTCATCTCTAGGAGCAATATAGGTATTGTGTAAACTCGGTCGAGAGTGGTGTGGTGTTGAATCTACTGGTTGGGAATTTTCATCGGGTAAAGATGCAATTTTAATCGGTTGCTCGATTCCTGGTGCTTCAATCCAGTAACGTTGGCGCTCAAACGGATAGGTTGGCAATGGGAGACGATAACGCTGCTCATCAGCATAAAATTTAGGCCAATCTATTTGTACTCCTCCTAACCAGAGTTTACCCAATGTAGTAAGTAAGAAAGCTACATCTGAATTTTGGTCTTGTGGATGGCGCAATGAAGAAAGTACAATCTGCTCAGCCCCCTTATTAGGATGTTGTTTTGCTAGCATGTTCAACGTCCGTCCGGGTCCCACTTCTAGCAATATTTGATTTTGGTCTTTTAATAGCTGTTGTAACCCATCTGCAAAGCGTACTGTTTGGCGCAGATGTTGAGCATAATAACTCGGATTTGTCGCCTCCGTTGCTGTAATCCAATTACCAGTGACATTGGAGATGTAGGGAATTTTAGGCGAGTTTAGCTTAAGTTTTTTCACCTTTTCGGTGAATGGTTCTAAAATTGGCTCCATCATCTGTGAATGGAAGGCATGAGAAGTGTGCAATCGGCGACACTCTACACCTTTTGCGAGTAGTTCTTGTGCCAATTCATCTACGGCATCAGTAGCACCTGAAACCACGCTCATAGATGCTCCGTTAATCACAGCCAAATCGAGTTTACTGCCCAAAAAAGGTTGCACTTGCTGTTCTGGAAGTGGAACTGCAAGCATGGAACCACTCGGCAGTTGTTGCATTAATTTACCTCGTGCCGCTACCAATGATAAGCCATCCTCTAAGGAGAAAACACCAGCTAAACAAGCTGCTACATATTCACCAATGCTATGACCAATCATCGCTTTGGGATGCACTCCCCAAGACATCCATAATTTAGCTAAAGCGTACTCGATCGCAAACAGTGCTGGTTGTGTGATCGCCGTCTGTTTTAGTTGGTTTCTAGCTGCTTCTGCTTGTGCTTCACTTGGATAAACTACGTCGCGTAGATCAATTTCCAAGTGGGGTTTAAGAATTTCCGAACATAGATCGATGTGTTCGCGAAATATGGATTCAACTTGGTATAGTTCCAAGCTCATATTGATGTACTGCGAACCCTGTCCTGAAAACATAAATACGACAGGTCGAGTTTTAGACTCTTGGAAGCTAGTAAAAACTCGTTTTGCATCGAGTGTGTCGAGGGCAATAACACTTTCTTCTATGTCATTACAAACTACTATGCGTTTATGGCTGAAAGCTCTTCTACCAACTTGAAGCGTGTAAGCAACATCAGCAAGATCGTCATCGGGATGCTGCTTTAAATAGTTGCTCAAATTTACCGTTGCACAATCAAGTGCAGAGCTAGTTTTTGCTGATAAAACCAACAGTTGTGATGGTCTGGATTCTCCAGATTTTTCTACACTAGGTGCTTCTTCTAGCACAACATGAGCATTAGTTCCACCGATGCCAAAGGAACTAACTCCAGCACGACGGGGCGTTTTACCTGCTTTCCATTCGGAAAGTTTAGTATTAACGTAAAAGGGACTGTTGGCAAAATCAATCTTGGGATTGGCTTGTTCAAAATGCAAGCTAGGCGGTATTAACTTGTGTTTGAGAGCTTGGACAGTTTTGATTAAGCCAGTGACACCAGCAGCAGTATCCAAATGTCCGATATTAGATTTGGCAGAACCGATCGCACAAAAGCCTTTTTTCTTAGTTTCAAGTGAGAAAGCTTGTGTCAGCGCAGCGATTTCGATCGGATCGCCCAGAGGTGTTCCGGTTCCGTGAGCTTCTATATAGCTGACGGTTTCAGGGGGAATTTCTGCGATCGCCAGAGCATCTGCGATCGCCTGCGCCTGACCATCTATACTGGGAGCTGTGTAGCCAATTTTGAAAGCACCATCATTATTTAGCGCCGAACCTTTAATCACCGCATGAATATAATCTCCGTCTGCGATCGCCTCCTCTAATCTTTTCAAAACCACAATTCCTACACCGCTACCGCTAACAGTTCCCTGTGCCTTAGCATCAAATGCTCTACAGTGTCCGTCTGGTGAAAGAATCATCCCCTCTTTATAAAAATATCCTGCCTTTTGAGTAACCCCTATAGAAACGCCACCAGCCAAAGCCATATCGCATTGGTAATTCAGCAAACTTTGGCAAGCCATGCTAATCGCAACCAATGAAGTAGAACAGGCTGTTTGAACAGTAATACTCGGCCCCTTCAAGTTTAATTTGTAAGAAACGCGAGTTGACAGGAAATCTTTCTCATTGGCGATCGTAAGTTGGAAATCTCCAACGGATTCTCTAAGCTGATGATTAGGATAAAGGTTATTCAAAAAATAAGTATTGAAACTCCCAGCGCCTGCGTAAACCCCAATAGAACCTTCGTAAGTTTCCGAATTGTAGCCAGCATTTTCTAGAGCCTGCCAAGCCGACTCCAAGAAAAAGCGGTGTTGTGGATCTGTGATTTCCGCTTCTCTAGGATTAAACCCAAAGAATGAAGCATCAAACAACTCAATATCTTCTAGTACCCCTCTTGCTTTTACATAGCGGGGGTCACGCACCACTGATTGGTCAATACCTAAAGATTCTAGTTCTTGTTCCGAGAAGAAAGAAATAGATTCCACACCATCGCGTAGGTTTTCCCAAAACTCATCAACATTTTTAGCACCAGGAAAACGACCTGCCATGCCGATGATAGCGATACCTTCTATAGAGTCGGGAGTTTCAGAGTTGTCCATTTTTATTCTTTCCTTGCAAGCGTTGTTTTTGCTTTTGGCGATTGATTGCCTCTTTTTGTTTTTTGACGCGATCTTGACTTGACGCAGCCGAGGATTTTTCCTCCGGCTCCTCATTTAAATATTTCGCCAAAGAGCTGATGGTTGGATATTTAAACATTTCAATGATTGAAACCTCTTTGTCCACCACTTCTCTCAGTTGACTATGAGCCTGAGCCATCAGTAATGAATGACCACCTAGATCGAAGAAATTATCATCTACACCTACTTTTTCTAAGTGTAATACCTGTTGCCAAACTGTAGCAATAGCTTGTTCTATTTCACTTTGGGGGGCGACATAAGTTGTTTCCAACTGTGGGTTAATAGCATCGGGAGCTGGTAGTGATTTGCGGTCTACTTTACCGTTTGGTGTGAGCGGCAAATGATTCAAAAATACAAAGCTGGAAGGAATCATATAGTCAGGCAGTTTCTGCTTTAGAAAGTTGCGTAAGCTCCCGACTGTTGTGCGTTGCAAAACTTTCAAGAAGCCCTGAGTTTCCATAAGATACTCTATGCTTTGTTGAACTAGAGCCTGCTCAGTTCGGGTGAGGGCAAACACAATCCCACATTGCTCCCCTTGTCGCCAGACGATCCTGCCTTCCAACCATTGCTCCTCACTCAAACCAGGTAGACGCAGGTAGAGGCGGACAGGTTGACCAGGTTGATAAGCCTCTGGTACGCCTACTATGCAGACACCACCGATGGAAATGTCTTCTGTACGAAGTTCCAGCGCTGGATTTCCGCGAAATTCGGTCAGACACACGCTCTGATAAGGCACTCGTTCTGGTGTGAGGTTAGAAGTAATATAAGCGACTAGACGTTGGTTGCCGGAGGCATCCTCGCGGTTGATAACAAGAGACTCCTGCACATCCGAGTGTTTGCTCAATACGGCCTCGATCTCGCCGAGTTCGATGCGGAAGCCGCGAATTTTTACTTGATGGTCGATGCGGCCGAGAAATTCGATATTGCCGTCGGGTAGGTAGCGGGCTAAGTCACCAGTTTTATACAAGCGCTTGCTCTGTTCGTTGCTAAAGGGGTTGGGAATAAAGCGATCGGCAGTTAGTTCGGGCCTGTTGAGATAGCCCCGTGCTAAACCAGCACCGCCAATATACAACTCTCCGGGAACACCGATCGGGACAAGCTGTTTTTGGGCATCTAGAATATAGACCTGTGTATTGGCAATGGGGCGACCGATGGATGGTGACTCGTTACCCCCTTTCTTCACTAAAGTATATGTGGAATAGGTGGTGTCTTCGGAAGGGCCATAAAGGTTGAAGACCTTTTGCACTGTGTGGTGTTCATACACCTGCTGTACGAGTTTATTGGGAAGGGGTTCACCCGCCAGGTTGACGGTGCGGACAGAAGAAGGTATGCCGTCCATTCTCAATAACTCAGCGATCGCAGAGGGAACTGTATTGATCAGAGTGACATCTAGAGCGGCGGACAATGTGGGCAAATGCAATGCGTTCTCTGCCAAAATGACTTTGCCACCCCAGCTTAGGGGAACAAACAGCTCGAAGACTGACAGATCAAAGCAAATAGAGGTTGAAGCCAAAACTCCAGCAAAATCCTCTGGATTAAAAGTCTGTCTTGCCCAATACAACAGAGCAACTGCATTGCGATGCTCGATCGCCACTCCCTTGGGCTTACCAGTAGAGCCAGAGGTGTAGATGACATAAGCGAGGTTATCGAGCTTCACCTCACTGATTAGATTTTCCTCGCTCTGTCGCTCAATGATTTCCCAGTCTGTATCTACGCCAACGATACGCCCTTGATGTTTGGGAAGAGATTTCACCAACCGCGCCTGAGTCAGCAGCACTGGTACTTCGGCATCTTCTAGCATGAAGACCAAACGCTCTGGGGGATACGCTGGGTCTAACGGCACATAAGCCCCACCAGCTTTGAGAATGCCCAGTAGTCCCACTACCATTTCCAAGGAACGCTCTACACAGATACCCACCAATACCTCTGGCCCCACACCTAAATTCCGAAGGTGATGTGCTAATTGATTCGCTCGTTGATTCAGCTCTTGATAGGTAAGTTGCTCATCTTCAAAGACTAATGCGATCGCGTCGGGCGTGAGCTCTACCTGCTTTTGAAACAACTCGTGTATGCACGCATCTTTAGGGTAATCTGTTTCGGTATCATTCCATGCCACTAATTGCTGCCGTTCAAACTCAGTCAAGAGGGGCAACTCTGCAATTTTCTGGTCTGGGTTAGCGACAATGCCTTCTAGTAAAGCCTGAAAATTCCCCAACATCCTGGTGATGGTTGCCGCATCAAATAAGTCAGTGTTGTACTCAAGGCGACCAATGATGCCCGATGGTCTCTGATCAAGCTCAAGGTACAGATCAAACTTTGCCGCGCCGGTATCGACATCTAGCTGGCTAATCGTCCACCCATCCATTTCCGCAAGCGGGGGTTCGAGGACAAATGCGACTTGAAATAGAGGGTTATGGCTCAGCTTCCGCTCTGGCTGTATTTCTTCCACTAGCTTCTGGAAGGGCAATTCTTGGTGAGCATAAGCCCCTAATGTCACCTCCCGTACCCTCACCAGCAGTTCTTTAAAACTGGGGTTGTCATAAAGATCAGTACGCAGAACTAAAGTGTTGAGGAAGTAACCAATCATTCCCTCTAGTTCTTGTCGGTTGCGGATGTTCGCGACAGTACCCACAGGAATGTCGGTCTGCCCCGTATAGCGGTAGAGCAAGGTCTGGAACGCTGCCATCAACGTCATAAAGAGAGTGACACCCTCCCTACGACTCAGATCCTTAAGCATCTCGGTTAGCCTCAGAGGTAGGGCTAAACATTGCCTCGCACCCCGAAAAGTCTGCACTGGCGATCGCATTCGGTCAGTCGGCAGTGGCAGTGTTGGGAGATTCGCTAGTTGCTGCTTCCAATATCGGAGTAAGTTTTCGAGCACTTCTCCCTGTAGCCATTGCCGCTGCCAATAAGCAAAGTCCGCAAACTGAATCGCCAGTTCTGGGAGGGAGGATGGCAAGCCCAAAGAAACCGCGCTGTAGAGTGTCGCCAGTTCCTTCAACAACACGCTGTATAGAGAAACAGCATCGATCGCGATGTGGTGTATGGTCAGGAACAACCTGTAATCCGCCTCGCCCAACTGCATGAGAGTAGCCCGCACCAGCGGCCCTTGAGCGAGGTCAAAAGGCTGCTTCGCTTCCAAAGTTGCCAGCCGCAAAGCTTCAGACTCTCGTTCTGTCTCTGGAAATTCCCCAAGATTCACCACTGGCAACGTAAAATTCAAGGTATCTTGAATCACCATCACTGGTTGCCCATCCACGAGAGCAAAGGTAGTTCGCAAAATTTCGTGACGCTTGATGATTTCGCTGATGCTGCGCTCTAGTGCGGGGATGTTGACCGAACCAGGTAGACGAATGGTAATCGGTTCGTTATAGAAGGGCGTATCGGGAGCCAGTTGACATAAAAACCACAGTTGTTGCTGGCTGAATGACAGAGGCAAGTCCTGATTCCGGGAAATTGGTTGAATCGGCGGAGCCTGGGGTATCGGAGCTTTTTGACTGGCAATTTCCAGATTGTGAGCAAGGTCGGCGACTGTGGCAGACTCAAACAAGGTACGCAACGGTAATTCCACCTGGAAAGTGTCTCGCATTCGAGTGGCAATCTGCGTGACTAGCAGAGAGTGACCGCCCAATTGCAAAAAGTTGTCGCGGATACCAACCCGCTCTAGTCCTAGGACTTCAGCCCAGATTCCTGCCACTACCTCTTCGACAGGAGTTTGAGGTGCTACATAATCTTGTCCTACTTCGGGAATTTTAACGGCAGGCGCTAGTAACTTCTGGCGGTCTATTTTGCCGTTGGGCGTTAGTGGCAAGGATTTCAGGAATATAAAGCTGGATGGCACCATATAGTCGGGCAACTTATCTTTCAGGAAGTTACGCAACTTGCCTGCAGCGGTGCGTTGCAAAAATTTTAAGAACCCTTGAGTTTCTAAGAGATGGTCTATGCTCTGCTGAATCACAGCTTCTTCAGTGGGTGTGAGAGATAACTCAATTCCCGTCTGATTTCCCTGACACCAAGCGACAGTTCCCTCAAAACATCGCTCTTCGGCATCTCCCGGAAGCATTAGACGCAGGCGAACGCGCTGGCTTGTTGAGCAATTATCTGGAACTCCAACTACGCCGATACCACCGATAGATATGTCTTCTGTTTGTAGTTTAACTGAGCGATCGCCGTCAAATTCCGCTAAACACTCGCTTTTGAAGGGTGTGCGTTCTGCGGTGACTTTGGAAACAACATAAGCTATCAAACGCTTCTGTGCGGGTACATCCTCTTGTGCTGCTACTACTGCTACCTGCACGTCGGGGTGTTGTCCCAGCACTGCTTCGATCTCGCCGAGTTCGATGCGGAAGCCGCGAATTTTCACTTGGTGGTCAATGCGGCCTTGAAATTCGATGTTGCCATCGGGCAGATAGCGACCTAAATCGCCTGTACAGTAAAGGCGATCGCCTGTATGAGGATGAGTGATAAAGCGCTTATTTGTCTTTTCCTCATCTCGCCAATAACATCTAGCTAAACCGATTCCTCCAATATAAAGCTCCCCGACTACTCCCTCTTGACACGGCTCCATCGCTTCGTTGAGCACGTAGAATTGCTGGTTGGTCATGGACTTCCCGTAAGGGATGCTTTTCCATGCTGGGTCAATGGTTTCTATGGGATATAAAATCGACCAGATAGAAGCCTCGGTTGCACCTCCTAAGCCGATAATAGCCGGGGTTGAGGGTTGGTCGGGCTGAGATATTTCACTCCTGCACGAGGCAGGCGGGAAGCCCACCCTACCAGAGGCTGATTTTTCTTGTGGGATGGGCATCTTGCCCGTCCTCTTCAATTGAGTTGCAATATCTAAGTCTAAACTTTCGGACACCGAGCTAGAAATTAAAGCTTTGATTTGACCTGGCAAGGTCAGCGGTATCCAATCACCGCTGAGAAGGACTAATCGCACAGATGAGGGTAAATCTTTGCTATGACTAGCGGCATAATCCACAAGCATCTGCATCAAGGCGGGTGCGGAGTTCCAGATGGTGACTTGTGCTTGCGCGATCAGATCGACCCAGTGAGCGGGATCTGGCGATGCTGACGGTTGGGGGATAACAACCGTTCCTCCCGCAGCCAGCAAGCCGAAAATGTCATATACAGATAGGTCGAAACTGAGGGAGGATAGAGCTAAGACGCGATCGCCTGCTCCGACTTCAAAGCGGTAGTTAATATCGAGGAGTGTGTTAACTGCACCGCGATGCTTGATCGCTACTCCCTTGGGTTGACCAGTAGAGCCGGAGGTGTAAATCACATAAGCTAAATTATCCGGTGTCACCCCGCTGTCTGGGTTTTCTTCGCTGAAGCGATCTAATGTTTGTGAATTCCCATCCAAGCAGATGACACGCGCTTGGTGTTCGGGTAGAGACTCGGCTAAATGTTGTTGTGTAAGCAAAACCGGCGTTTGGGAATGTTCCAACATGAACGCCAGCCTGTTTTGCGGATAGTGCGGATCTAGCGGTACATAAGCTCCGCCAGCTTTGAGAATGCCTAATAGACCTACAACCATCTCTAGCGATCGCTCCACACAGGCTGCGACCAATACCTCTGGCCCTACACCCAGATTCTTCAGATGATGCGCTAACTGGTTAGCTTGGGAGTTTAACTCTTGATAAGTTAGCTGCTGGCCTTCAAAAATTACTGCAATAGCGTCAGGCGATCGCTCTACTTGGAACTCAAATAACTGGTGAATGCAAGTATCTTGGAAATTACCTAGCATTTTCTTCTTCCTTAGATAGGGAAATCCTGAGTTTTTTTGAGTTTTTTGCTCCGTTCCCATCCGAGTTGGGGAGTTAATAGCAGACCATAACCAACAGGCTTAAATTATTTAAATAAATTGGTAGTCAGATGGGGGTGATAGCGCCTAGCACCACCCAATAAAGCTAAGCTCGGTAAACTTTTGCTGCGATCGCCTAATCACTTTATGATATATGTTAATCGCGGTATCTGTGCGATCGCGGTCACTATTTCATCTACATTTAGGTACGTAGTTGGGCTTTAGCCCCCAAAGAGCGCCCAAGCGCCACTACGTACCTTTGAATCAACCCTTAAGTCAGGTACGTAGTTGCGCTTTACCCCCCCCCAAGCGCTCAGTTCCCTGCTTGAGTGGAATCTCAATCACGAACTCTGCTCCCTGTCCAGGCGCGGAAATACAAGCCAGTCTACCATGATGTTTTTCTACTACAATTTGGTAGCTAATAGCCAACCCCAAACCAGTGCCTGATCCGACAGGTTTCGTAGTAAAGAAAGGGTCAAAAACCTTCTGCCTTACTTCCTCTGTCATCCCCGCTCCATTGTCGGCAATCCGAATCTCTACTTGGTTACTATTTATAACACTGGTACGAATACGAACTTGGGATTTTTTCTTAGCCCTTGATGCTATAGGAGAAGTCGCTAATGATTCCTCTATAGCATCAATCGCATTGCTGAGTATATTTATAAATACTTGGTTCAGGAAGCCGGCGTAGCATTCTATTTCAGGGAGCTGACCATACTCTTTAATAATTTCAATTCCAGGATGGTCTGGCTTAGCTTTTAGCTGATTTTGCAACAGTAGCAGAGTGCTCTCGATCCCTTCATGAATATTTACTGGTTTCATTTCCGCCTCATCCAAACGCGAGAAATTCCGCAGCGACAAGACAATCTGGCGGATGCGTTCTGCCCCTAGCTGCATCGAATCAAGCAGTCTAGGAAAATCGGAAGTTAAGAATTCCAGATCGATATTTTCGGCAAAATTCTGAATTTCAGGAGTTGCATTAGGCAATTGCTCCTGATAGAGATTCAGCAACCCCAGCAAGTCATGAAAATAGTCGTTAGCGGGGGTAAGATTGCCGTATATAAAGTTAATTGGGTTGTTAATTTCGTGAGCAATACCAGCAACCATTTGCCCCAGACTTGACATTTTTTCAGTTTGAATTAGCTGAGTTTGTGTGGCTTGCAATTCTTTTAGGGTGAGTTCAAGTTGAATTGCTTGTTCTCTCAGCAGGCTATTTTTTTGGTTTAGCTCCAGAGTCCTATGTTCTACTTTTTGTTCAAGCGTTTGGTTGTAATCCTCTAATTGTTCATTAGCTGTTTTCAAGTTTTGAGTAGCGCTTTCCAATCTCCCATAGAGCATTGCATTTTTAAGGGATATAGCTATCTGTGAAGACAGTATTTTTAATACCTCCACCCTTTCCATGGTAAAAGCACCACTTGTTATATTATTCTCCAAATAAACAATGCCAATCAGCTTGCCTTGATTAATAATAGGCATAGATAATATGGACTTCGGTTTGGTTTTTAGGATGTAAGGATCGTTTATGAATCTTTGTGACACTCCTGCATCATTTAATACCACATTTTCTTTAGCTGTACGCACATAATTAATTAGGGAAAGGGGCAGGTTCTCACTATTTTCAACTGGTGATTCTGAACACAATACAACCGCATCTCTCTCCACAACACCTGTAGCTTTTATCACTAACTTTCCATCTTTATCTAAAATCAGGCAGCCAGTTGTAGCTCCAGCATTTTCCATCACAATTTTAAGTAACTTATCTAGCAACTTATCGAGAACTATTTCCTCAGCCAAAGCCAGAGATGCTTTGTTCACACTGGACAAATCCAAAACCGCCGAACTTCCTCCCGTGGTCGATGTTGTTGTTGTCCTATTAATCTCTATGCCTATAGATTCTCGCATCAGCATCTCGGAAAATACCAAATGATATCTAGACTCTAAATCTTTAACTTTACTTTTTGCTCCCCAACGAATATATCCGTAGTAAGCTTGTGTCAGATAGATTCGAGCAAACTTGTCTCTGCCTAGGGAGAAATAAAACTCGGCTGCTAGTTCCGATGCTAGTGCTTCTTCCTGAATGTATCCTTGTTCTTGAGCTCCCTTTATAGCTCGGTCATAATATTCCATTGCTTCTACAATTTGTCCTTGAATCCGTGCTTTCTCAGCCTCCACAAGCTCATATTTATGCTGGAAATTAGACGGGGCATCAAATGACCATTTCTGCATTTTTTGTTGATTTTCATCGACAATCGCCAAGTATTCTTGTTGCTCCGAGCTTGAATCTTTGGGATACTGAGCAAGGAGAGCCAGCGAATAATAGAAGTTGTGAGGAGCAGAAACTACCATACCGAGCGCACTGACTGCGTGTTCTGCGGCTAAACTGGCGTTGGCAACGGCATTCTTAGAATCTTTAAACAGATAAAAGAGAATGGTCTTGGCGAGATAAGCAATAAATAGCAGAATTCTATTGTTAGTTTCAATAAAAATCGGTATCATTTGTGTTTCATTAAAACTTTGCCCCACTAACTGACATTTAATCTCAGCTTCATTTTGAAGATTTAGTGTCAATTGATGAAATATCTGGATGTAATATATAGAATAGTCTTGTTTTAGCTTGAGCGCTAAATCAAGATATTGCTCTTGTTCCTCTTCTACAATGTCTAATCGTTGCCCGGTCAAAAATAGGCTGGCACAATAAACAGTAACACAATAACCAGCATATTCTATATCTCCCGTTTCCAGCCCACTTTGCAACCCTGATATTAAAAATGGCAAGGCTTCTTTAGCTGGCTTTTTCCAATGTACGACAAAACCGTTAAATAATTGGTAGACTTTACATTTAAGCGAATTGGCGTTAAATTTATCCAACAGCTTTAACGCTAGCTGACCTGCATGATATCCAGCATCTATTTCCCCGATGGCTGAACACAGTATTATGCTATAAAAAACATACGCAAAAGCGGCAAGAGGGGAATGACCGTGTTCCACGCAGATTTTAACTAGAGTCACTGCAAGCGGGAGCAAAATTTCGGGTTTGGCAGCGTAAGCAGGAGAAACAAGGGACATCAGTATCCTTAAAGCCGCTATCTTGTAAGGGTCTGTCATTTCTGGGATCTTGTCTAAGTCCGCGAGCTTTGGCAATCCAACCACAAAGCCGCCGTCACCTTCGTCATTTGATAAGGAAACACCCAGCATATCCAGCACTTGCAGCCCAGTATTAATGGCTTTTAACATCTGATTTTGAGCCATATAAAACTGGATTTGTAGCTCGTATACTTTCACTCTTTCGAGCAGCGTGTTAGCTTGTTGCAGAACGACTTCCGCAAGAGTGGCTGACCTTTCATAGTTGGTATTGAGATATTCCGTTTCCACTGCTTCTACATATAGTGCGAGGGTAAGGTCATAGTTACTGTGCCAACTGTTTTCTGCTAAGAGTTCTAACCCTACTTTTAGTAGCGTGACAGCAGCTTCATAAGCTGTGGCTGCTTTAGCTTTTCGACCAGCTATTAAATTTAATCTAGCCAGCTTGTATTTTTCTTCTTGCTCGGTAATGAATTCTACTCCCACATTGAGCTGGTTAACAATATCAAAAATATTTTCTTCTAAGTCGTATTGATTTGTATTCTGCCACAGTAGTTGACCAATTTTTAGGTGGGTAGCTTTTTGCTCGTCAGAAGGAATCAGAGAATAAGCCGCTTGCTGCACGCGATCGTGCAAAAATTTGTATGATACTTTGTAAGTATTAATTTCTGATTGGGTTCCTTGATCGCTCCCCATTACCAATGACTCATTACCATTGAAGAGTAAAGGAAGTTTAGAGGCACTTTCGCCGATGGGCAAAATTAGACCTGCCTGAAGCGCCTCCCATAAAGCAGATGCTGTTTCTGATATAGATTTTTCACTTACTATTGCCAAAACCTCTAAATTAAAGCGGTTGCCAATACAAGCTGCTAACTTTAAAACTTTTTGGGTATCTGGAGGCAGTTTTTGAATATTTCTGGCTATGAGTTCGACGACATTATAATCTGCAATTCCAATAGTTTGAATTTTTCCCAGGTCCCACGCCCAACTACCAATGCTGAAGTCAAATCTCAACAGTTTGTCTGTGTAAAGAGATGTGAGCATTTGAGTTAGAAAAAAGGGATTTCCTTGAGTTTTATTGAAAACTAACTCAGCTAATAACTTACACTTTTCTCTTTCAGTGTTCTTGTTTTTAGCAACCCAACTTTCCCCCTCAATTTGTCCGTGTTGCTCAGAAAAACAAGCAAGAGAGGGAACTGCTGATGAGCAGTTGTCACCCAAAGTGTCAGCGACTAATTGATTGACTGTACTAAGTGTCAACGGTTGGAGGACGATATTATTTATTATTGAGCCACAGGAATAAATACTATCTAAAGTCTGCATTAAAGGATGAGTTGGACTGACTTCGTTATCTCGATAGGCTCCAATTACCAATAAATATTGGCTATCTGAGTCAGTTAGCAGCACATGAATCAATTTTAATGAAGCAGAATCTACCCACTGCAAATCATCTAAAAATAAAACGAGCGGATGTGCTTTTTGGGTAAAAATATGAATGAATTGTTTAAAGGCAAGATTGAAACGGTTTTGTGATTCGCTTGCCCCTAATTGAGAAACTTCAGGTTGGTTGCCAACGATCAATGCCAACTCGGGAATAACGTCAATGATCACTCTAGTATTTGGACCTAACTCATTTAAAATCTTCAGTCTCCAAAAGTTGATTTTTTCAGGACTTTCTGTTAAGAGTTGGCGAATTAGTTCTTCAAAAGCTTGAATTAAAGCTGCATAGGGAATGTTACGCTTAAATTGGTCAAACTTGCCTGCGATAAAATAACCCCTGGCTCCGACAATGGGTTTGTGGATTTCATAAACTAAGCAAGATTTACCTATTCCTGAGTAACCGGAAACTACCATCATCTCGGCTGTTCCAGCACTAACTCTGTCAAAAGCCTCCATTAGATGGGCTACTTGCGTTTCTCGTCCGTACAGTTTTTGTGGGATGAGAAATCGACCGGACTTATCACGCTCACCCGGAATAAAGTTACAATTTTTGCCAGTTTGTTGTAAGTGATTGAGACATTGTTCTAGATCGGCTTTCAGACCATAAGCACTTTGATATCTATCTTCAGCAGTTTTGGCTAATAATTTCATCACAATGTCAGAAATTGCTTTGATAATCTCGTCATTTTGAATTTGAGATTGGCGAGTGTCACTCGTAATTTCTACTCTGCTGTTTTCCTCTTTTGCCGAGATCATGTGCCAGAGCGGGACAGGCTGTTTAGCGATGTGGCAGTGAACTAATTCCATCGGATCTGTAGCCTTAAATGGCACTTCACCGCACAGCATTTCATAGAATGTGATACCTAAAGAGTAGAAGTCGGTGCGGTAGTCAAGTGAGCGATTCATCCGCCCTGTTTGCTCTGGTGATATATAAGCGATTGTGCCTTCTAGTAAAGTGGGATGGCTGAGTGTTTGGGTTTCTCTCGACAATCGCGTGGCAATGCTAAAGTCAGTAATTTTTACGTCGAGGCTAGCAGGAGTGATGATGATATTTGTTGGCTTAATATCTTTATGAATAATTTGGTTGTCATGCAATTTCCCCAGAGTATCTGCTAACTGAATAGCAATTCCCAAAAACTCTTTGAGTTCAAGTGGGCGACTATTCAAAAACTTTTTGAGGGCTTCTCCTCGTGAATCTTCCAATATCAGTGCTAGACCATTACGATCATTTTCCAATCCATAGGTCTTGACAATCCCTTCTAAATTGAGATGTCGGGAGATTTCATATTCATGTCTCAATTGCATAATCTCTTCGACCGTAGGATACTCACCTCTAAGGAGCTTGATAATTACAGGACTCCGATCTTCCTTCCTCTCGGCGCGATAAACTACTGTATTTAAACCCTCATTAAGTTTTTCGAGGAGCTTGTAATTTGCTGTGATATTCATAAATATTGAACCTATCTTAACACTATAGTATTTGATGCTGTACGACAGTAAATATTGAGGGCATTTTCGCTAACACTTTCATTCTTGTTTTAACATTCAAGCATGAAAAAAATGTTTTTTCGTTAATTACCTTAAAAAATGTCTTTACTTTGGCAAAATAGATGACCCTTTATCTCTAAATAGGATACCACATGCCGCCCCTAAGTAGATAGGCGCAAAAAAATATAAATGGGCTGTAGGGGCAGGTTTAGCCCGTAATCATTGCTAGGAGAGATTTTGGCTTTTTAAAACAGATCCGGCCCACCTTTGTTTACAGTGGTTTTCAAGTGTATGAGGTAGAGTAACAACAATGAGTAAACCAATTTTTAAGAGCTTTGAGAGTGAGCGAGTCGAATCCGTACAAATGCTGACGCTTAGGTGTCACTACTTACGTGCTCCAACCGAACGTAGATATTTTGTAGCTTAGACTCTTCTGCTTTCAAGCGGATTTAAATATGGAGAGTAAAAAGACAGGTAAATAACTTGCTTCTCATAGGGCTTCAATCAATCAGGCTTCGGGATACCTCAGCATATTTCTCATTAACGTAAGTTTGGAGGCATTGCTGAGAAATCTCGATCGCACGAGCAATCCCGGCAAGTGAAATACCTTCTAACAACAATGGCTCAATTAGTTCTTTTGTCTGCTGGGCAATCATTTTATGAATGCGGAGGTTCAACGAATTGCTGCTGATCGCACTTAACGCACTTAACACACTTAAACCGTTGTTTATTAGACCTCTTGCAAAATAATTTTATGATATAATGGAAAGTTTTGCTTGACTGGATTGAATCCCAACTATTAACTT
>NZ_JAUBSA010000079.1:0-26617 GCF_036702115.1 Microcoleus sp. LAD1_D5
AATTATGAGTTAGCTCTAGGGGGATTAAATTGAAAACCTTCTATTATAGCATAGATTTTTTTTGCAAGAGGTCTATTTATAGGGCAAAGCAGTTGTTAAAACAAAAAGAGCGATCAATTATGGAAATTAGCTTAAAGTGTGAGTTCAATAGCCACAGCCATTTGAGTAAACAGTTTCGGCAGCTTACGGGTATGACTCCTACAGCTTATAGAACTCATTGTTAGCTGGCGGGTTCCAACTACCAACTGATAATAAGCGGCAATCCCGGTCGGAAATCTACCTGTTTTCCCTGCACTTCTCCATCAAAACCCAGCTCCACAAAATACTCGGTTCCTATCCGTAAGTTTAGCTGATTTGTCTCAAGCACTGCTTGAAGTTCAGGTGACGGATTATTGGCAGCAGGACTCACTAATTCTACACGAGTAATTTCGCGGAAACCCACACCATGATCCAACGGCTGTGACTTATCAGCAGAGTATTGATCTGGACGTTTACCAAAGGAAATTTGGAAAAGCATGGGTTCAGTCAAAACATCACTATTTGTTCCTACCGCGATACTCATCGTTTCAGATAAATAAGGTGGACGATATGCCCAACTAGAAAATGCAACTGTGTCCTCAGAACCTTTGGCTGGACGCAAACAGATGCCAAATGGACACGCACCATTATTCCGATTTGTCGATCGCTCCCAAAGACGAGTCAGATGAATTGGCTCAGACTTCGCCTCTTCTGGATCGTGAATCCATAGCAATTCCAACATTGCGTTATGGAAAAAGAAACAGCGATTGGTTGTACCTTGTCCGCGATGAATGCGAGATCCACCCTCCACTAAACCGAAGGATGATAAACGATTAGCTTCCGAAGCACCAATATCAGTAAGGATGAAAAGATGGTCGAATTCAAATGTCATAGCATTATTCATCGAATTGCTCGATCGCTCAAGTAATTTTAATCCCCTGTGATTGCTTTCCTTCCGATCGCCACGCTGATGCTGCACAGCGTACTGTACCAAAGTACCAAAGTCCCAAACCTCTAGTCAGTAAATCTTTCCCAATCTAAAATCTAAAATCTAAAATCTAAAATCGATCGCCCCAGCCTTCAAGTTACAACCAGATTGAGGAACCATCCGCCCGCATCCAGCAGTCTCAACATCCAGTTACCGACAATTCTGCTAAAGTCAGGTCATCCAAAGAGTGCATCTTGTATAGAGGCGATTCGCAGCCTCTGTCCCCAAAGCAGTAAAATCCCATCAGCTTGTCACCTGCCACTCGATCGGCAGTAACTTAAAAATTAAGGTAGTTTGAAAATAATCGCCCAAAGTTGAAAGAAGCCTTGACATCTGACCTACACTCTCTAACTTAGACCCTCTAGCTGCGCTGCCATCCATATTTAAAAGATGCCATGTCAACCTTAGTCATCGTCGAATCTCCGACCAAAGCCCGCACCATCCGCAACTTCCTGCCCTCCACCTACCGTGTAGAGGCATCGATGGGCCATGTCCGCGACCTACCATCCTCCGCCGAAGAAATACCAGAAGCCGTTAAAGGAGAAAAATGGGCGCAACTGGGCGTAAACGTGGAAGCAGACTTTGAACCCCTCTACGTCATCCCGAAAGATAAAAAGAAAATTGTTAAAGAACTCAAAGACGCCCTCAAAGACGCCACAGAACTGATTCTAGCCACTGACGAAGACCGGGAAGGGGAAAGCATTTCCTGGCATTTGCTGCAAATCCTCAAACCCAAAGTTCCCATCAAGCGGATGGTGTTTCACGAAATCACCCGCGAAGCTATCCGCGACGCCTTAACTCACTGCCGCGATATCGACAATCGAGTTGTACAAGCCCAAGAAACTCGCCGAATTCTCGACAGACTCGTCGGTTACACACTCTCTCCGCTACTGTGGAAAAAAATCGCTTGGGGTTTGTCCGCCGGTAGAGTGCAGTCAGTCGCTGTACGCCTGTTGGTGCGCCGGGAACGGGAACGCCGCGCTTTCCGCCAAGGTAGTTACTGGGATTTAAAAGCCCTTTTGGAAAAGGGCAAGATTTCCTTTGACGCCAAACTCGTGACAGTCGGCAAGGTGAAAGTTGCAAACGGCAGCGATTTTGATGAAAATACCGGGCAAATTATCGCAGGCCGCCGCGTACTTTTGTTGAACGAAGAACAGGCGCGGGCTTTACTCTCACGCATCCAAAACAAACCTTGGACTGTCAGCAATCTAGAAGAACGGCCAGTCACCCGCAAACCGTCACCGCCGTTTACGACCTCGACTTTGCAGCAGGAAGCTAACCGCAAACTGAGGCTGGGTGCGCGAGAAACCATGCGAATTGCCCAAAGTCTCTACGAACGCGGTTTTATCACCTATATGCGGACGGATTCGGTGCATTTGTCCGAACAGGCGATCGCAGCGGCGCGCAGTTGCGTGCAAGAACTTTACGGCAGCGAATACCTCAGCCCCCAACCGCGCAAATACACCACGAAAAGCAAAGGCGCGCAGGAAGCCCACGAAGCTATCCGTCCTGCCGGCAGCACTTTTCGGACTCCGCAGCAAACCGGATTAGATGGCATTGATTTCCGCCTCTATGATTTGATTTGGAAGCGGACTGTCGCTTCTCAAATGGCCGATTCCCGCCAAACTCACGTCACTGTATTAACTCAGGTAGAAGATGCCGGTTTCCGTTCCAGCGGCAAACGCATTGATTTTCCAGGCTTTTTGCGGGCCTACGTGGAAGGTTCCGACGATCCAGATGCTGCGTTGGAAGACCAAGAGGTAATTTTGCCGGCGCTGAAGGTGGGGGATAAACCTAATTGTAAGGATTTAGGGGCGATCGGCCACGAAACTCAACCTCCCGCCCGCTACACGGAAGCTTCTCTGGTCAAAATGCTTGAAAGCGAAGGTGTGGGCCGTCCGAGTACCTACGCGAGTATTATCGGTACAATTGTCGATCGGGGATACGCGAAATTAATAGCTAACGCCCTAATTCCGACATTCACCGCTTTCGCCGTCACGACTTTATTGGAAACACATTTTCCCGATTTAGTAGACACGGGTTTTACTTCCCGAATGGAACAAACCCTCGATGAAATTGCCACAGGCGAGGCCAAATGGCTGCCGTATTTGCAAAAGTTTTATACAGGGGAAACCGGACTCGCAACCCAAGTTAAAGAACAGGAAAGTCAGATTGACGCGAAAGTTGCCCGAACTGTGGTACTGGAGAATATTTCTGCTAAAGTCTGCATCGGCAAATTCGGCGCATACCTGGAATCTGAAAGCGAAGAAGGCTTGGTAAAAGCATCGATTCCCCAAGATTTGACGCCGGCAGATTTAGACCCGGAACAAGTAGAGTTTCTGTTAAAGCAAAAAATGGAAGGCCCGGAAAAATTGGGTCTTCACCCGGAAACTGGGGAACCGATTTATGTGCTGATTGGCAGTTATGGACCATACGTTCAGTTAGGGGATATTTCGGAAACGAACAAGAAACCGAAGCGGGCTTCTTTACCGAAGGGGACGGATAAGGATAGCGTGACGGTGGATATGGCGGTGAGTTTGTTGACTTTACCTCGGTTGTTGGGCACTCACCCGGATACGGGGGCGAAGGTGCAAGCTAATTTGGGGATGTACGGGCCTTATGTGGTGCATGACCAGGGTAAGGTGGGGAAAGATTATCGATCGATCAAACCGCCGGATGATGTTTTGACTATAATGCTCGATCGGGCATTGGAAATGTTAGCGCAACCGAAAGCCGCCCGCGGCAGCAGCAAAACAGCTACACCTTTGAAGGAATTGGGCGCGCATCCAGAATCGGGAGAACTTATCAATGTTTACGACGGCCGTTATGGGCCCTACGTCAAACACGGCGATATCAATGCTTCTTTGGCTAAGGATGAATCTGTGGAGAATTTCACCTTACAAAAAGCACTGGATTTGTTAGCAGCGAAGGAAGCAGCGGGCGGCGGAAAATCTAGCAGCAAGTCGAAGAAGTCAACTAAGACTACTGCGGCGAAATCGGAAACTGCAACGAAGAAGACTGCGGCTAAGAAAACCACTGTTAAAAAGACGGAGACTGCGGCTAAGAAAACCACTGCTAAAAAGACGGCGACTGCGACAACAGCCAAGAAAACAACTAAGTAAAATTAGTTTAGTTTTCCCTCATCCCAAAAACTCGGTTTATTCACAAAACCGGGTTTTTTTATTTATCAAATACGAGACAACACGACAAAAATAGGTTTGTAGTAACGAGTTTAGTCCTGACAATTTTCTCCTCTTAGGTATTTGTCATCAGCGTCTGCGGGGTTCGATCGGCCCTATTTTTTTTGAGACATCTCAACTCAAACTCTTGTCAAGCCTACCTTTTCAGTTTACTTGTCACCCGTCAGCAAAATCATCCTATTTACTTATTGACAATGGCGGCTCTCTGTTAAATTGTCATGGATCGAACATATAAGGTTAAAAATTGTATCATAAGCAACAGAAAGTACCCAATGTTTTATGTAGCGCCCTACAATTGAGAAAAGGAACAAGATTAAGAGGCGCGATCAATATGGATATGAATATGGATATGAATGGAAACCTAGACTGGGAAGAAGCATTTGAGTACAGAGCGGGCTTGACAGTGGAGTTGAAGTCCCAGCCTGGGGTTTTGCATACGATCGCTTACTATGAAGTGATGATGGTACCGCCCATCTGGTTAGAAAATGACCCGCGTCCCCGGTATCCTCACGAACTGCGAGTCGTTTCCCACCAGCCCACTGTGTCCAATATTTGCCGGATTTCAGAGTGTCCTGTTTTAGTCGCCTCCTAGGTTTTTTCAGCGGGAAATATCGGCGGTGGCATCTAGCCAGCAATCAAACCGATGCAGTTCCCAGAGCAGGGATGTAGCCAGGAGCAATTACCATCTAAAAGTACAAGGGCACAGGTATTGGACCGAATGGGCTATCTTCTTGGCAAAGTAGTAAAAGCCAAACCTCAAAAAAAATTGCACAAACAGAGGATATCTTTTCTTTAACAACATCGAAAACTTTAATCAGCAAGTAACAAGCACCAAAATCAAACGAATAAGCAGGGACTGCACAGCCACTGTGAATATTCCAGAGGAATCGGGTGGGCGAAAAACCATCTTGGGACAATCAAGCTAACGACCCTGATATGGGATGCACAGAAAAATATATTTCCTGTGCGATTCTGGTT
Source organism: Microcoleus sp. LAD1_D5 (assembly GCF_036702115.1). Classification (NCBI taxonomy): domain Bacteria; kingdom Bacillati; phylum Cyanobacteriota; class Cyanophyceae; order Oscillatoriales; family Microcoleaceae; genus Microcoleus; species Microcoleus sp. LAD1_D5. The sequence goes on from NZ_JAUBSA010000079.1 coordinate 5,185, forward strand.
GTCTGTTAAAACGTTGCTTCCCGCCACAAACAAAACTGGTATATTGTTCTCAAAAGGTTGATTGTTGTCGTCTTTGAATTTGAGTTCGCCACTTTCAATGAGTGGAGGATTTTGGGGATTGGCAGCAGTTGGAGCGAGTTGAGATGTGCGTTCCGCAAATATAGCATCTTTGCCGAAGTAGTCGATTTGTCTTTTGTTTACAGGTTAGCCAGTGAGAGTATAGAGATCAGCAGATTTTTTTACGGGTGGTAAAACTGAAATACTTTAATTTCCGGCTAAAATTGATGGGTTTGGAAAAGATTGCGGTGTCTTCGGGGTTATTATTAAAACTGTCTGAAAGTGCCGGGACTGCTAGTTCTGGGGTAGGGTTGCTAAGGGCTTGAGGATTGAGTAAGTTTGCGCTATTTAGGTCAAACTCAGGTATTAATAGAGTTGCCCTAATAGGGAAGTAATCTTGACTGTTGAATGGCGATTTATTTAAAAATTTTATATTGGGTTTGGTAGATGCGAATAAGCGGTACAGATACTTGTCGGGCTTGTTAGTATCTCCCCATAGGAAAATAGTTTCTGTCAAGGTGTTGAGGCAGAAATGTTGATTGTTATAAAACTTTGCATCATCTTCGAGATTCCTGGTGCGATCGCCCTCAATTGGGCAAAAACAATCTAGCTCATCAGGTGAAAGAGCAATTGCAGCAGCATAATTAAGAACGAGAAACTAAAGAACGAACGTAAAAAGACACCGCTCCAATTAAGTAAAAACAATTCACCAAAATCAACAATCCTTTACCAACATAAGAATTAACCAAACCAAAAACGCGGTAAGTTGACAGCAGCACTAACAACATTTCCACTAGAGAAACAATTGACCCGTAGTGCTTCCTATCCCAATAAGAAAACGGACTGATAAAACGGTAATTGCTGAACGGAAAAAAGTGCCTATGAGCGTCGTCATTGTGGACTGGCAAATCTCCCAGAGAGTGTAGTATCATGCTGATAAACAGAATTTGCACACTTTGCCAGCCAAAGTAATAAGCAATTAGCAAACCAATAACCGCCAGAGGGATAGAATGAAACAGAGCAACAACGTTCTGGACAAAAGGCTCATAGTATGCTTTTGACCAAATTGTAGCTGCGGGCAAGCGAGCAATGTATTTCGCCCAAAAGTAAAATAAAAATATCGGAATATCCGGCAAAATTCCGCCGATCGCAATAATTAGATTAGCTTGCGGCAGTTGGGGTTTGCCGAGAATTGCGAGATTGATAATAGCGTGGCTGGGAGTCTTCATAAGTAGGGTGCGTCAACTAGGATTATCTTATTCATAATTAATCAGATATAAGCTGACACACCCTACGCGTGAGATAATTGGCTCGTGCTACAAGTGAGGTTGCAGTCGATCGATCAACTGCGCCGGTTGCATAACTCCCTCAATGCGATCGACCTCAGCGCCATTTTTGAACAGCACCAAAGTCGGCAAAGCATAAATGTGATGCTGCGACGCCAAGTGTTCGTACTTATCCGTGTCAATTTTGACAACCATCAGCTTGTCTTTCATCTGACCACTCACTTGCTCCAAAATCGGTGCCATCATCTGACAAGGCCCGCACCAAGTAGCGTAAAAATCTACCAACACCGGCAAGTCAGAGCCCGATAGTAACTCCTCAAAACTGCTGAACTGTTTTTGAACTGCCATAAGACAAAATAATTTTTTGGGTTCTGGCTCGATTTTAGTGCAAAATTCTCTGGTAGATTGCGAGGACACAATTATGGAATTATTACCAGAGACTTTTCAGAGATTGCGGGGTCAAGTTGCTGTCGTGACCGGTGCGTCGCGGGGAATCGGCCGCGCCGTTGCTTTAACCCTAGCAGCAGAGGGCGCTAAAGTCGCCGTAAACTATGCGAGTTCGAGTGCTGCTGCTGATGAGGTGGTAGCAGAAATAGTCGCTGCTGGAGGAGAAGCTGTGGCACTTGCAGCAGATGTCTCGAAAACTGACCAAGTAGATTTACTCACCAGTAATGTCATGGAAAAATGGGGACGAATTGACATTTTGGTGAACAATGCCGGCATTACTCGCGATACTTTGCTGCTGCGGATGAAGTTGGAAGATTGGCAAGCAGTAATTGATTTGAATCTAACCGGCGTGTTTTTGTGTGCGAAAGCTGCCAGTAAAATCATGCTGAAACAGCGAAGCGGCCGAATTATTAATATTGCTTCGGTTGCTGGACAAATGGGCAATCCCGGACAAGCTAATTACAGTGCGGCGAAAGCTGGGGTAATTGGGTTTACTAAAACTGTGGCGAAAGAGTTGGCCAGTCGCGGGATTACTGTGAATGCAGTTGCACCGGGTTTTATCACTACAGATATGACTAAGGATGTCAAGTCTGATGAGATTTTGAAGTATATTCCCTTGGGGAGATATGGGGAAGTTGAGGAAGTTGCGGGGATGGTGAAGTTTTTGGCGGCAGATGCGGCGGCGGCTTATATAACGGGGCAGGTTTTTAATGTGGATGGGGGGATGGTAATGGCTTAGGATTTCGGGATTTTTTTAACCGCAGATGCACGCGGATGAACGCGGACATTTGCGGTTAACTTGTCAAGTTAGACTCATAGTCTCACTTGCAATTGTTTGAGCCGTTCATTGACAAAAATTTCGCTCGATCGAAGTATTTGGAGAACGGATTTGCAAGCGTTTTAAAACATCTTCTTTAGTTGCCACGCCCCGGTTTGCAATCGGCGAAACCAAGTGCTTCGCTCGATCGAAGTATTTGGAGAACGGATTTGCAAGCGTTTTAAAACATCTTCTTTAGTTGCCACGCCCCGGTTTGCAATCGGCGAAACCAAGTGCTTCGCTATCGAGGAAGTTAGCAATTGCCATTTCCACAACAATTTCGATCGGATATTCAATTTCAGCAGCACGGGCGATCAGGGCCGCACGAATTCGTTCGGGAAGGTATTTTAGGATGGCTTCGGCATCGGCAACAGATAGTTGTTCCAGAGTTGTTGATTGCATGAGTCTAGCTTTCTGGTGGGATTTGAACGTTGTAGGGCGGCTCAGTTGCTCTCAGAATAATCGCTTCTAGCTCTAATAATAACGCAGGGTTGCTCCACGCCGAGAGCGGGTGAATGGCGATACGAACATCTTCCCAGTTGTATTTGTCGAGCCATGCCCAGAGAAATGCTTTGTGCCCCCCACTAAATCTACCCCGCAAGCTTTTGGTTTTACCGATGTAAAGCAGGCCATCGACACGATGTCTGACAGCATAAAGTCCAGGGCGAGAGGGGATGGTATCAAAGGAGCGGCCCAGGGATTGGCATTGCTCGAAGGGCGTAAAGGCAAGGGTTTCGAGAATTTGGCGGGCTTCTTGTTGGATAGAATCGGGCATGATCAGTGGCGCTCGTATTTGCCCGATTTTATATTGAGCGCCCCTTAATTACCGATATTGATTGCCTGTTAATGCAGATAGGCGAGGAAGAGCCTCCAATTTTTTTTCGGAAGCGAGGCAGAGCAAGAGTGACATCAGTTCCCAGGCTCTTCCGGGGAACCAGTTAAATTACTTTAAGGCGGCACACAACTGAGTGAGGACTTTTTTGTATTTTGCAATGCGTTGAAAATCTGCCTCTGTCGGATTGGCTATGCGACGAAGATCGAGGTTATGAGTAACATCAGCGATTTTAACTTGCAGTGCGATCGGGTTGGCAATCACACGTTCTAAATAAGCTGCATAAGCTTCTCCTTCTATTTTGGTAATCGCCGCGATCGCCGAGACTAAAACTTCAGGAAAACCTTCGCTTCTAAGTTGCTCAAGTGTAAGTTCAGAATCTTCTACCGCATCGTGTAGAACCGCTACGATTTTTTGCTCTAGAGAATTTACATTTTCCATCACAAATAGCGGATGATCGAGATAGGGATTGCCTGCCTTATCAACCTGCCCCTCATGAGCTTTTGCTGCAATCCCGATCGCTCGTTCTAATAATGATTCGTACTCTGAGTTCGTATTTGACAACATAGTAAAGAAGTTCTCTATTAAATAAAGTTTAGCCCCCTCACGGGTGATCGGGTGTGACTTTTTATTTTAAATATTCCTGCAACAATTTCCAAGCCATTTGAGTACCCTCACCTGCGTTGACTTTTTCAAAGTCTACATCTTTTCTCAAAACTACCAAACCCACACCTTCTTTGATTTCTATTTTATCATGATCGCTAACTCTAGCCAAAAAAAGGTGGTTGTTTTGTAAGATTTTTTTATCATTTTGGGTCTTTTCGTGAGTAAAAGTTGCGATAAATTCCATTGTGTAATAATTAATTGTGAGGCAAGTTTCTTCTTCCAATTCTCGCACTGCTGCCTGCTGTGGACTTTCTCCAATGTCCACGCCACCACCAAAAGTAGAAAGCATTCCTTGACTGGCAATACCTGGAATATTATCTCGCAGTTGTGCCCCAATCTGACCGTTCGGGAGCATTACAAAAATGCGAACTATTGACTTGGGAATATTCATATTATCGATGGCATAACAAAATTCACAGAAGTTGCTCTATAGTTTTTTGATTTGACGCCAAATTTTCCTAATCCAATTGTACAGCGCAGCATACAAAGCCCGCAACTGATTGACAAAAGTTTGCCAAATAGAACGTGTCCTTACCGGGGAAATCTCCTGGATTTCCACGGGCAGCGGTGGCATCCCGACTACTTCATACAGCGGATATTCGCCACTTTTCCCCGGAATTTGCACTGATACGCACTGATTGACGATCGCCAATTCCTTAACTTCCTGATAAGTCTCCTCGGAAATCAATAAACTTGTTCCTACTTGCTTGTTCGCAGCTTCAATCCGGCTGGCCAAATTCACCGCATCTCCGATCGCCGTCACCGTCTGACTCTTCGACGCGCCCAAATTCCCCACAACGACCAAACCGCAGTGAATGCCAATCCCAATCCGCAACTGGTGACGGTATAAAGTCTCAAAATAGGGATTGAGTTTCTCTAGTTCCTCCAGCATCTCCACCCCAGCCCTCACCGCTTTTTCCGCCGCTTTGTCTGAATTTTCCAACCCAAACAGAGCCATAAAACCATCTCCCATGTAATTATTAATCATCCCGTCGTTGCGGTTAATAACATAACCCATTTTTTGGAAATAGCGATTTAAAATATAAATTACATCGTAGGGTAACAGCGATTCTGCAAACGCCGTAAACCCTCGAATATCGGCAAACAAAATTGCAATTTTTTTCTCTTGACCCACAGAAGTAGAAATCAACTTTCCGGCCATTTCGTCGTTAAATGATTCCAAGTCTTCAGAATGGATCGCCAATCGGCGCAAAATCACCTTGCCGCCCGCCACCTGTGTCTGACAAGCTAGCCTAATTTCCGGCTCTAAGCGCAATTTTTTCGCTAGTTCCTCTTCCGGCGAAGTGCGGGGAGAGCAAAATTCTAAACCTTCGACAATCAATACCCGGCAAGTCGAGCACCGGGCGCTACCGCCGCAGATGTGGGTGTGGGGAATGTCGGCACGCAGGGAAGCTTCGAGAATTATATCGTTGTCGTCTATCTCGATCGTGCGATCGTCCGGCAGATAGTGAATCTGTGGCATATGTGGCGCGTCTAGCTAATTAGCGAGGAATCTCGCGGACATCTGTTATTGCAGCGAACCTTTATGCAAACCCGGTTTCTCGGCATTTTTTCTGTACCCCCTGATTCCTTAACTATAAGTCGCGATCGGCATTTGCTTCTCGTTGCGTCAGCTCAAGCGCCCAACTGACACCAGTTTAAAAAAAGAATGCACCTCTGAGCAATAGTCCAACTCTTAGCTCATCAGTCATTCCCCATTCTCAAATATAAAATGGTATAACTGAGCACTAAAATCTTCATCCCACCGTGAAAATACCCCCATTCAAGCTGTGGAGTTAATCTAAAATCTCAAATCTCAAATCTCAAATCTCAAATGGACTGACATAATTCTTAATAAAATTTATATCGCCCAAACCCCTATAAATCCGTTATCAAATCCCCTTCAACCGCCATATATTTTTATGATTTTGGGTAGGTGGGCTGTGCAAACCTTACTTGGCAATAGTTTCAGCTTTTGTGCTCTCTAACAACCAGCTAATTTTCGTGAGATAGAATAGCAGCATCTTTAAAACCAGTATAGCCATGACTTCATCAACAGCCCTACAAAGCATCGAAAAACACATTCCCATCGTGGGAGATGTACATAGCAAAAGTCCGATCGCCTACGGAGCAACCCGCCTCGCAGTCAGTGCAGTTAACACGGTGCAAATGGCAGTCGCAGAGTCTTATATCAACGGATTAGAAGTCCCAGATTCAGTATTGCGATCGCTTTTTGATACCTGTATGCCGGTCTTTTTTAAGCATTTCCCGTCCCTGCTTGCACCCTACGAATGGGTACTAACAGAAACAGACCATACAGCCGAAGGGCCGCGGGATTTAATGAAGATTCAGTACGACTTACCTCAAGCAATGCTGAATCCGATGTTAGGCGACGGGAAACTCATATATCCTAAATACAGCATGGGATTGTGGGAAAAAGGAGCCGCCAACCTTGAACAATCGCAAATCCAAATGATTGATGATGTGATTGAGAAGCTAGAGATTCAAGATGGCGACAATATTTTAGACTTTGGCTGCGGTTGGGGTTGTGTTCCCAATTACATTCTTTCCAAATTTCCCAATGTCACCTTTACTGGCATTAACCTCAGCCACCACCAATGCGAGTATATGCGGCACAAGATGGAAGACCCCGAAAGCTATCTTAGTTCAGGTCGATTTACCCTATATGAAGGCGATTTGAACGACGCCCAATTTGAGACAAAATTTGACAAAATTCTCTCCATCGGAGTTTTTTGTCATGTAGGTAATTTAACGCAAGCTTTCCAAAAGCTGGCATCTTTCCTGAAGGATAACGGCAAAGTTTTCATTCACATCATCACAGTTCGCACTCCCAACAATATATCCAGCGTTTTCACCCACAAATACATTTTTCCCCACGGTCGTTACTGGAAATACGATGCAGTTCCCAGCCACAACAAAGACCTCAAAACAATTCAAAGATGGTATCTCAACGGCTACAATTACTCCACGACCTTTGCTAACTGGCTGAAAAACTTTGACGATTCTCAGGCAATAGTCAAAGATTTAGACTACGGCATCGACTATGCCAAATTTCGTCGCATCTGGCGGTTTTACTTAATTTGGTTTGTGTCTAATTTCGCGAGTTGCGATGGCGAATATAACGGCAACGGTCAATATTTAATGACTCGTGCCTAATCGCTAATCCGTAGACCCAGCTCAAAAAACTGAACACCCCGAACCCCGACTTCTGTGAGATGTCGGGGTTCTTGAGTGCGAGCTACTTATCGGGAGAATAAAACCTTTCAATCTAGATTTAGGGCGATCGAGAAGTGTTGCCTTCTTTTGAGAAATTTTTCTGAGTTTAAAAAAATCCGGAATAAGATTATTGCTCGGTGAATAAGACCTATATCAAGCGTGAGCCTGCACAATACTTTTTAAATTCCATCCTCGCTCAGTAGTGATGATGTCCGATATTTTACTACAAAAAGAGAGTTGATTTATACAATGGTAGACAAAATGAAACCTTCTCTTCCTCAAGACGAGCCGAACCAAGAACAGCGCCGCAATTCCTTGAATCGCCAGCAACAAGCTTATCAGTTTGACTTTGAGAGTTTATCACCTTTGGCATTATTGAAAGATGTGCCACCAGTCGAGAACTTTTCGAGCAAGTATATTGGAGAGCGGATACTAGCAACATCGGAACTTCCAGGAAATATGCTGGCGGCCGATTCGAGAACTTTTCTCGATCCTCTCGACGAACTCCAAGACTATGAAGATTTCTTTACTCTGCTGCCGCTACCTGGAGTTGCCAAAATCTACCAAACCGATCGCTCTTTTGCAGAACAGCGCCTGTCTGGAGCAAATCCAATGGTGCTTCGCCTCTTAGATGCCGACGATCCTCGGGCGCAAACACTGGCACAAATTTCCGGTTTTCACCCATTATTCGATCTGGGCCAAGAGTTGCAACAAAAAAACATTTACATTGCCGATTATACGGGTAGCGACGAACACTATTGCGCGCCTTCAAAAATAGGAGGCGGCAGCTATGAAAAAGGCAGAAAATTCTTGCCGAAACCGCGAGCTTTTTTCGCTTGGCGGTGGACGGGAATTCGCGATCGCGGTGAACTGGTGCCGATCGCCATTCAACTAGATCCCAAGCCAAATAGCCATCTTTACACCCCGTTCGATCCTCCTGTGGATTGGCTGTTTGCGAAACTCTGCGTACAAGTAGCAGATGCCAATCACCACGAAATGAGTTCGCATTTAGGTCGTACTCATCTGGTGATGGAACCAATCGCGATCGTCACCGCCCGACAGTTGGCTAAAAATCACCCCCTTAGCCTGCTGCTGAAACCGCACTTTCGGTTTATGTTGACTAACAACGAGCTGGCGCGTTCTTATTTGATCGCTCCGGGCGGGCCAGTCGATGACTTGCTAAGCGGTAGCTTGCCAGAGACAATGGAAATAGCTAGAGAGGCTTGTAGTAACTGGAGTCTGGATCAATTTGCCTTCCCAACCGAACTGAAAAATCGGGGCATGGACGATCCAAATCAACTGCCTCACTATCCTTACCGAGATGATGGATTGCTGCTGTGGAATGCGATCGAAACCTTTGTATGTGGCTATCTCAAATTCTTTTACCCGACAAATGAAGCACTCGTCCAAGATGTGGAACTGCAAACTTGGGCCCAAGAATTAGCCTCGAATGAGGGCGGTAAAGTCAAAGGAATGCCCAGCAAAATCGACACAGTTGAACAATTAATTAAAATTGTCACAACCATAATTTTTACCTGCGGTCCGCAGCATTCAGCAGTCAATTTTCCCCAGTATGAATACATGAGTTTTGCTGCCAATATGCCTTTGGCAGCATACCGGGACATTCCCAAAATTAATGCTTCTGGGACTCTCGAAGTGATTACGGAAAAGGACATTTTACGGTTGCTTCCTCCGTACAAGCGAGCGGCTGAACAACTGAAAATTCTGTTTATTTTGTCAGCTTATCGATATGACCGTTTAGGTTATTACGATAAATCTTTCCGAGAACTCTACCGGATGAGCTTCGATGAAGTTTTTGAGGGAACGCCGATCGAATTTTTAGCCAGCCAGTTCCAACAAAATTTGAATATGGCTGAACAGAAGATTGATGCCAACAATCAAAAACGAGTAATCCCTTACTTTGCTCTCAAGCCTTCGTTGGTACTAAATAGCATCAGTATGTAGAGTTAAAAATTCAGCACAATATCTCAATGTAGGGTGCGCGCGGCGCACCTTACTCTGTATTAGCCGTTTTTGTATTCTTCAACAATAGAGCAATTTACGGACAATGTACCACAGGAATCAGTGAAGGTGACTTCATCTTGATAATGCCGGGGTGTTTCAACCAGTAACCGCCAAGCGTCACCAGCCTCGATTAAATTCAGCCGATCGGGATAATGAATTTTTAACAACTCTTGCACCATCGGATAATAGTCTGAGTTGATGCTGGGGAAAATATGATGCTCTGTGTGGTAAGAAAAATTTAAGTGCAGCAGGTCAAATATTTTAGGAACGCGCACTGACATACTGTTAATCAGCGGGTCATTAATGTCGGTCATCCGGCAACCCATGTGGTTTGTATAGATGTAAAACATTGCCCCTGCATGACCAATTGCGATCGGCAAAATGTAGGCGAGGGCGATTTTGAGCGGATGAAAATTTAGGTAGAACAAAATGCTGGCATGAATTCCTAAAATCCCTACACATTCAAATGCGATCGTCAATCTATCTTTAGGACTAACAGTAAAGGCAGCCGGTACGTAATCGACAGATTTATCGTTAAAGAACAGTACCGAGGTGAGATTGCGGAAATTATGCACTAACCACGAACCGGCCATCCCTACAATTAACCACACCGGATTGACTTCCACCGACGGTACAAACAGATTTTGAATCCATTTTCCCCAAGTATCTGGTTGCTGGTACAGATAGTTGCGATCGGGGTCTGCCAAAGAATTCGTGTTATTGTGATGTACGAGGTTGTGCAGATTTTTCCACTGAGTAGGCGGCATAAACAGCATACTTAGTCCCAAAAAGGCGATCGGATAAGTGAGGCGCGACTTTTTCTGAACGCTACCGTGCATCAAATCGTGGGAGCTAAATAGCAAAACTATGATACTATTGCCCATAATCGCGGCTAAAGGTAAGTAAAGCCATAAAAGATAGACAGGCCAGCGATCGAGATTAGCAGCAATTTCCCATCCCAGCAATAAAATAGCAGCGTTGATGAATAGTATTGCTAACTTGCTGGTATCTGGTTCAAAGGCATGTGACGGCAGCAGCGGACGCAATTTTTTTATATATACCGAGTGGTTAATTAGTGTTTCTTTGCCTAAAGTCGGCGTTGCCGTCTTGTCTAGAGTATTGAGTGATTTTTCTGATTTCATGTGCTCGCTAAGAGTATTTTCCTGTGACTAAATAACTTTCTAAATTTAATTAGATCCCGTACCCGATTTTAGATGGAACCCACACATAAATCCGGCGGCTTATTGTCAGGCTGCGGAGATTTTATCTGTCTCCACTACGGCTATCCGGGAGCTTGTGATCAAATTGCTTTAGATCAAGGCTGCCTGATTTTTGTACCAAGATATTATTGTATCCTATAAAAATAATTTTGGAACACCTCTTAAAGGCTTACCTATCGATAATACTCTCCCACTTTTCACTTGGGTTTAATCTCCATAACCAATCCTAAATAACCTATAAAATTAAAAAAGTCCGTTTCCCTGAACAATTTCTTTGATTGTCGTCAGGGTATCTAACCCGATCAATCCCCGACGATAACCTTTTTGGTTGGACATTCCCAAAAATATCGCATCTCCCCGATTTTGATAGCGCCAAAACCGAGGTGAGGCATTAATAAAAGTTGAGGCGCTGTTAACATCCAGAGCAAATTGGCGACTTTCTAAGTAAGATTCAGTAGCAATGCAGTCAGCGTGGCCGCTGCTGTAGCGGTTGATCCAGCCGATCGCAATCTCTAAACTATCGACAACTTTAAACGCGATGGTTTTGTTTAAATAAGGTTGAGTCCACTCGTATGGTTCCGCCAGCTTCAAGTCTGGGAAATCTGCGACGAGATCCGCATCGGCGCTAATTTGAAAGCCTTTTTCTTTTAAACTGTTCCACAGCCGGAGTAAGGAAGAAGGCTTTTGGTTGCGATCGATCAGCACTTTCTCGATCGCATTAACAGGATCGGGCACGCTTTGATGACTGTCCAAAATCATCCACCTTGCCATCTCCAAACTGCCAGTCGGTGACCAATAAAGGTAACAATTGCCCATGGCCGACCTCAAAACTGGTGCTGTGCACAACCTTACTACCTGCTGCACCAAACTTGGCCTGCCGTAGGGAATAATTAAATTGAGATATTGGTCTTGAGTGACCAATTCTCGGATCGAAGCGCCCCGATCCGGCGGCAGTACCTGCAAACATCCCGATGGCAAACCTACCTCATCGATCGCCGACATCAAAGCTTCTCCAATTACAGCATTAGTTTGCCAGCTTTCGCTGCCGCCTTTGAGAATCAAACTGTTAGCGCTTTTGAGAGACAAACCCGCTGCGATCGCCCCCAACTCGGGCAACGCCTCGTAAATTAGAGCGATCGCCCCCAGCGGTAGCGACTGACAGTAAACCTGACAGCGATCGACCTGATAAGAAGCATTGATCACCCTGCCGATCGGATCTGGCATTTCCCCCAACCGTTGCAGAATTTGCACAGTTGTCTTGATCCGTTCCGGCGTCAGCTTCAGCCACTCCACAATCAACTCGGGAATCGCCATGTCCCGACTCGCTTCTAGATCCAGAGTATTTGCTTCTAAAATGTCATTTTGCCGACGTTTCAGCCAGCCCGCCATCGCCTGCAAAGCTGCCGCGCGATCGGCACTCTTTGTCGTAGCCAACTCCAAAGAAGCTTGATAAGCGCGACGCGCGACATTTGCGGCATCTGACGAATGGGTAAAATCCTCTATTATCATCTAGCTAACGCCTGTAAGCCAGCCATACCATCAGCGCCGGCAGCATTGCTAGGAGCACAGCGACCATTGCCCACAGAATAATATTCGGGCCCGGCGAGTGTAGCGCCAACGGCAACCAAATCACTAACGGCACCAATATCATACCCAAAGCCAGTGGCAAGTAATGCGCCTTCAAACCCGGATGCGCTCTGTTCCACTGGTGACCCGTCCACCGCCAAGCCTGCTTGTAAGGATAGTTCGTTGATAGTTGCTCGATGACGTGTCCGCTTTCGTCCAATACAAATATTTGCTGACAGCGGTTGCAGCCAAAGGCTTCTGTCAACGTTATGGGCACGAGACGACCCCGGCGTCGGCAAGGACAGGGGTATTCATCGTTTAAGTCAATCTTTGGAGCTTTTTGAGATGGCACGAGCGATCAGATAAAAAAAAGCGTTTTTACAAAAATAATCGTTCACATATCCATTTAATCAAACTTGTCAATTCTCCCTGATAGAGGCTTTCAAATGCCTGTATCGAGCGAGCGCCTGAGCGACAATTTTGACTTGCAAGTTCTCTCATCAACTTTACCACTAACTTAGATATTTTCCATCATCCTTAGGAGTATACCTAAGACTTCATTGCTATACTTTGTGGTTTTCTTGACTTATTTATCTTCTAAAGCGGGTGACGCGATTCGAACGCGCGACATTCACCTTGGCAAGGTGACGCTCTACCACTGAGCTACACCCGCATTTCCTGCGGTATTAACAATATTGTCTCAATTCCCAGAATTTGTCAAGTCTTTTTAGTAACTTTTTTTCAGACACCCTGAAAAAGCGCCCCAATGCCACTCCCCACCTGAAATTGCAGCAGCCAGATTGTTAACAAAATCAGTAATTGCGGTGGTTTTGACCGCCATCGGCCAACTGCAAAGCTACAATCAAGCTGGAATTGTGGGAGAACACTGTCATGTCAGATTTAAATCGCGGAATCATGAAGTTCAAGGGAGCTGACAGTCCTATAGCGATCGCCATTTCGGCGATTGTCATTGCCGGCGGAATCGGCTTCTTGATCTGGTGGGCCCTCCAATCAGCCTACACCTTCAGCTAACAGACTACTCAAACGTAAAACTTATAAGGCCTTGCTCAAAAGGCAGAATTTAAGAAAAATTCTGTCTTTTGCATTTTTTTGCCCTTAGTCTTGAGTTTATTTCCAAGGAATGCGGATCGATTGCGGACGATCGAATAATTGCCATAAATCACCCGATCGGGCGAGTCGCTAGCACGATCCAAGATGACCAAGAATTTCTTGATGGTACCCGCCACGTGATTTATCCGTGGAATCAATCCAAAATCGAAAATCGAAAATCCTCAAGCCCCCGCATTTATCCGTGGGGTCGCCTCTAAAATCTAAAATCTAAAATCGATTGACTCCCCGATCAACTACTTTTGTAGTACACTTGTAAACAAAGCGCGCCGAGAGCGCAATTTTAGATGCAAGTGTTTGCAAGGGTTGTATCTCAACACAAATTTATGGCAAGCTTTCAGGACATCTTCAAATACTACAGTCGCTACTGGAAAAGCTCTGTTTACAGCATAGGCGCATCCAGCGTTTTGGCACTAGCCGATTTGCTTGTTCCCTACGCGATCGGTCAAATATTAAACGTATTGTCGGATCAACCTACAGATACAGTAACGAAAAAACTCATAACAGCGATCGCCTCTGTTACCCAGCACTCACCCAACAAAACATTATCGCTATCGGTCTTGCTGGGCATAATTTTTCTGGTAACAGTCGCCAAAGCACCGGTACAGCCTTGGGTGGGAAATTGGTTCCACTGGGCGATACCATTGAGGGCAAGGCGCGATCGAATGAGAAGTGCGATCGGCAAAATCCTCACCTTACCCCTAGAATTTTACGACGAAAACAACGCCGGACGGATTGCCAGTCGCATCGCCAAAGGCATCGCCAACCATACTTGGACTTACCCAGAAATTGCCGGCGAATTCATCCCCGAAGTCGTCCGCTTAATCGGCATTTTTGCCGTTATCTGCTTAATTGAGTGGCGGATTGGCTTATTAATTTTGGTTTCATTCCTATTTATCCTCAGTTTCACCCTCAAAGGCCTGCAAGGGGTGACTGCGCGGGAAGAAATTCTCGATGAATACATCGAAGATACCGAAAGCCGCAACTCGGAAATTATCACCAACATCAAAACAGTCAAAGCTTTTGCAACAGAAAGCGATGAACTCAAAAGGCAAACCACCAGACTCGATCGCGAATTAAAAGTCGTGATCCACCGCATTCACAAAGGATACGTCACCCTGGGGACATACCAGCAGACGATCGTCCAGTTGTGTTTGTTTTCAGTTCTTGGTTTTAGCCTAGCAGCCACGGTTGCAGGCAAAATTTCCCTCGGATATTTTGTTACCGTCTACACCCTGGCAAGCATGGCATATTCCCAACTGCGTCCGATTAGCATTATCGCCGAATTATTGGCGCGCCGCTATTCTTCAATGATCCGGTTCCACGAGTTTATGCAAACGCCAGACGGTGTTGATGCGGTTAATTTAGCAGAAAATGCTCGATCGGCACAGCCACCTTATAAATTTACCGGCAAAGTTGAGCTCAGCGGTTTGACCTTCGGGTACGACAGTCAAAAACCGGTTTTGCAGGATGTGAATTTATTGATTCATCCCCGTCAGACTGTAGCATTAGTCGGGCGATCGGGTTCCGGGAAATCGACTTTAGTTAAACTTCTGTTTCGCTACTTTGAACCCAACTCCGGTCGCATTCTGATCGACGGAGAAGACATTCGCAGCTTAGACGTGACTCGCTACCGCCAGCGTTTAGCGATTGTCCACCAAGAAGTAGACGTTTTTAACGGTACTTTGCTGGAAAATTTGACTTACGGAAACAGAAACGCTACTTTCGAGCAAGTTGAGGATGCTTGTCGCATTGCCAAAGTAGACGATTTTGTGCGGCTGTTGCCCCAAGGTTACTATACCGTGGTCGGGGAGAGAGGAATGCGGTTGTCCGGCGGTCAGCGGCAGCGATTGGGGATTGCGAGGGCGCTGTTGGTGGAGCCGGATGTGTTAATTTTTGATGAGGCTACTTCTAGTTTGGACTATGAAAGCGAGCGATCGATCCAGATAGCCATGCGAAATATCCTCGGTACGCGCACCACCATAATTATTGCCCACAGACTGAGTACAATTCGCGAAGCCGATGCGATCGTCGTACTCGACGGCGGTAGAATCGTCGAAGTTGGCAGCCATGAAGAACTTTTAAGCCAACAAGGTATTTACCGCCGCCTGCACTCCCTGCAAGAAACCGGGGAATTAGTGAATTAGCCATTTCCTGCTAGCTCTTCGTCTAGACTTAGGGTGCTCCGGGCGGGCACCGAGCCTAGACGTAGCAATGCACACCTTAAACAGTGTTCAATTTTCTCGTCTGCCACTAACTCACTTATGTGTTCTCCACTTAATGATTAGAGTTTTAAATATAATGTTGCAAATAAAGATTCTGGTGCTAGGATATATAACTGTGATGGAAATGGGTCGATGCCCGAGCGGTTAATGGGGGCGGACTGTAAATCCGCTGGCTACGCCTACGCTAGTTCAAATCTAGCTCGGCCCACCTCAATTTAATAAAAAGTTAAAATTTAAGAATTAAAAATTAATTTTTTAATTGGAGGTTCTTAATTTTTTATGCCCGTGTAACTCAGTGGTAGAGTACCTCCTTGGTAAGGAGGAAGTCACGAGTTCAAATCTCGTCACGGGCTTGCTATTCTCTGCTATATCTCTCAAGAGTTTCACGCTCATCGCACAGCAACAAGGTTAGTTTTCCGCTCAACTTTCGTGCTGATGGTTTTCTAATATGTCCAAAACCGCCTCCATATCTGCCAATTTTGCGCCGGACTTTTTACGCCGCGCTTTCAACTGGTTGAGCAGGTCGGCCGGTTCTGGGAAATCTGCGACTGCCGGAGAAACTTTGTTGCTATCTCTGGTAGTGTTGGGCCTGTTAATTAATATCGATCGTACCCAGAGTTTAGCTCGTAAGCACGGTTTTGACATCAGTGTTAGTCGCTGGCAGTATGGCTAGTTGAGAATGGTGAAACATCTCAGTTCCAACTGAGATGTTTCACCATTCTCAATAATCATTTTTTGGGCGGGCTCTCCTGCCCAACCCCTACTCCCCACAAGAAAACTTATTCTTTGTGGAACAGGCCGGAAAGCCTGTTAAGCGAGAATGGTCAAACATCTCAGTTCCAACCGACTTTAGCTATGAGACTGGGGTTTCACCCTCCGGCGGACACTGCCACAAACTCATCACAATATTGTACCCGTATCGAAATCCCCGACTTGTTCCATAAATCGGGAATCTAATCATCCTCATCCAATCCCAGCGGAACAAAATATTGACTGTAAACCACACTATCCGGCTCCCAAAGCGGCCGCCAATAAATATTTTGCATCACCGCCTTCTCCCCATCACCATCAGCAGGCCACTGAAAACTGACGATCGCAATATTGCTATATCCCACAATCTCATCACCCTCTTGCAGCCAGCGATTGCGCCACAACAGCGATATAAAATTCCACAACCTACGCAGCACTGACAATTGTTTATTTTTATGTGTTCTAGTTGACGGAGTTCCCTTTTCTAGCAGCAAAAACACCCGAGCTCTTTGCCGTTTCATCCAGTCAATCCGATAGCCCCAATCAGGAAGAGATTGTCTATGCCTGATAGCAGCCGCCATAGCTTTCTTTCTGCCACCCCTCGAAATTTTCATTAATTCCAGCGGCTCATTCCATCCCAAACATTCGTGCGATCGCTCAGGCAGCAGCGACTTAATCTTAGTATGAATTAAATGCGTTTTCCACTCCTCATTAATCAAAGCACTAGCAGTCAACTGCGCCAACACAGAATATCGACAATTTGATTGATAATTCGCCAGATTCAAAGGCTCAATATTCGATCGAGAATCGCCAAAATGACAATCAGACCAATAACTCAGTCGCACAGCAGCAGCATAATGAATATCCCCGCTCAACACAATTACCCGATCGCGCTGCTTAAAAAACTCCGACAACAGCTTCACAAAAGCCAACTCATGAAAATTCCAAGCATCCCCCGCATCACTATTAAAAACCTTCCCCTGTTCCACATCCCGTTTTTGAACCGCATCAATAATCCACAAACCCACCAAATTTGTCGGCACCACTACTAGCGTCGCCTCAATCTCAAACTCCCCAGTTTTATTCAGCAAATCAGTTTCATGCAAAGGCTGCTGAATTTGCTCCTCAAAACCTTTGTGAGTCAAAAGCATCGGCGGATCGATCGCGCTTTTCACCGGATACCCCCGCCAATTCCGCGTATCCAGCACAATCACCTCGTGCTTAAAGCTTCTCACATTAAAATGCCAATTCAAAACCTCACTTACACCCTCGCCCTCCCGATCCAAAATAAAAACATCTTCATCTAATTTCAACTTAGGCAAATGAGTTTTCGGATCGAGTCCTGGAATTCCCAAATACGAAGCCGCATCCTCCCAAGCAGAAACATCAGTCCCCGCCGAATCCGACCATTTTTCAGCAGCCTTTAATAATTTATCTCCCGGTTTTGCGCGATCGAACTGTGCGGGCGTATTTCCCCAAGCCTGAAACACAGCGTAAGCCAGCAAAGCATTCTGCACCACCCGTCGGCCCAGCGGCTTTCCCAGCACCCGGTAACACCACTCTCGATTCAAATACAAATCATCGCTAACATCATGGTCATCGCAAATCATATAAGTAGGAATATTTGCTAGCGCCCTCCTCACCCTCCACAAATTGCGAGCAAAACCGTCAAGTTCAACAACTTCTCTATCCCAGACTTTGGCCTGCTTAGAATTTGGACAAATATCCTTACCCTTCGGAAAACGCTCGCACCAAAGTACAGGCGACCAAACTAACAAATACATGGCACAATATTCCCCCAAGCTAAATAAGTGACTTTTAGCATTGGCGGGTTTATTCACCAACATCGCCGTAAAGCCGCCAAAATCTCTGGCAATATCGCTGCGAGTCCCCGGTTTTAACTCAATTGGTTTTTTGGACTGATACTCAGCATCAGACGGTTTCTGAATGGGCGACTCTCTAAAAATTTCCCTTTCTTGGGCAACTACATTTTCGTTTTCCGAATTCTTAGGTATACTGATACACAAATTCTTTTTAATTTGGGCATCATTCATCAGGGGCAGACTCTCTTCCCAGCCCAACAGTGTATCGCCAGCATCAGTCAAAGCCCACAGCATCGCATCGGCAACATCGTCGCCGTAAATTTGGTCGCCCGTTAAAAACAGTTGGTGGGGCCTGCTATTTGCCTTTCCTGCAAACTGTTCGATCGAATTATCCAAGATTGGCAGCGCATCTCTGCCGTCTCCGTGGGGCTTGCGACAAGAACCGTGAACAATCCGCAAATAGTTTAAATCCTGCGGTGGCAGGGCAAAAGTCGGCAACTGGTGAGCGAAATAACTGATCGTCTCCGGCCCCAAAGCCGACAAATTAGGCGAGGCAGGCCACAGGCAAGAAATGAGATTTTCTTTCTCATATTCTGGGACTGCAACCGACGGCGACTCGCTACTCCCAGCAAACTCGATGTCATAGGCATAAACTTGCCCAGATGTCAAGAGATTGCTGTTAATTGGTTTAGCAGTGACCGCCACTACGTGCAGGTATTTGCCGAGCTGCACAGTAGAGTTCGCACCTTGGAGCAATGGCTGATCGACAATTTCGCCGGTTCCGCCCTCTGTCGAATAAACCTTGAGTTCGACTTGGCGGGGTGCTTTCAGAGCCAGCCAAACTGTCACGGCCCGACTTTCAGTCCGGCGCAAAATCGGGCCCGCAAGGATGAGCGGCAAGTGATGAATTCGATGACTTAAGGGAGTCCACGACATAGGATTTAAAAAATAAAAATTAAATAAGAGTGTTCTAGCAATCAGATTTTAGGCGATCGAGCATCTGTCACCCGCTTAATTAATGCTAAGTCTGCCAACCCAAGTCTCCAAAATTGTAACAATTCATTAAGTAAAATTAATAATCATGCTACAAGAAGAACAATTACAGCATTTCCTCAATTCAGCCCCCCAGTTGCCAGCAATTAAATCATCAGAACCCGCCGGAGGGCCCAACAGCCGCCCAATCTACTCCTCGCCTTTAGATCGGGCGATCGACCGCCACCCCATCACTGTGGCTCCAGAAACCCCGATCGCCCAGGTGTTGGTTCTCATGAACCCGATGCGCGTCTCATGTCAGCTTTGTGGCGAAAAACAAAACGCTGTTGCTAGCGCAGCCAAGCGCAGTTGCGTGTTAATTGTCGAAGATAATCGACCGATCGGCATTTTTACAGAACGAGATATCGTCAAGCTAACTACCGTCGCAGCTTGTGCAGTAGGACTGACAATTGCTGACGTAATGACTCGATCGCCCATTACCCTCAAACAATCCGAGTCTCAAGATATTTTCACAGCTATGTTCACGTTGCGCCAGCACCAGATCCGGCATTTGCCCGTAGTGGACGAGGACTCGCGACTTCTCGGCATCATCACCCGCGAAGCAATTCACGAAGCCCTGCAACCGGTTAACTTGCTAACCAATTTGCGCTGTGCAGCAGATGTCATGACGAAAGAAGTCATTTCTGCCCCAACAACTGCCTCAGCCCTCGATTTAGCCCAGCTCATGGTCAAGCATCGAGTTAGTTCCGTCGTCATTGTCAAAGAGCAAACTCAGCATCCCGATCGCGCGATCGCACCAATACAAAATTATCAAATTCCGATCGGCATTGTCACCGAGCGCGACATCGTGCAGTTTCACGCCCTCGAACTCAACCTCTCGGAAATCCCAGCAGCAAGGGCCATGAGTGCGCCTTTATTTTGCATATCTCCCGCCGATTCCCTCTGGAGTGTCCACCAGTCCATGCAGCGACACTGCGTCCGCCGTTTGGTAGTAGTTGGCAGCCAGGGAGAACTTTTGGGTGTTGTTTCTCAGACAAGTTTGCCGCAAGTTTTTAACCAATCTGAAATGTATGGGACGATCGAGCTGTTGCAACAAGCAGTGGACGATCGAGCCACCCAATTACAGAAGGCCAACGAACTTTTGCAGCAAGAAATTTTAGAGCGGCAGCGGGCCCAAGAAGCCCTGCGCCAAGCTCATGACGACTTAAAAAAACAAGTTGAAGAACGCACCGCTCAACTTTTAGAATCAAATGAATTGTTGAGACGGGATATTATCAAGCGCCAGCGAGTCGAAGAAGTGCTGCGGCGAAAGCAAACTTGCTTGAAAAATCAAGCGCAGCAATTAGAGGACACTGTGCGAAAGTTGCAGCAAACTCAAACTCAATTGGTGCAAACCGAAAAAATGTCTTCTTTGGGACAAATGATTGCCGGTATCGCTCACGAAATTAACAACCCTGTTAATTTTATCTACGGCAACCTTTCCCACGCCAGCCACTACATCAAAGAATTGCTTCAACTGTTGGAACTTTACCAGCAGCACTATCCCGAACCCGTCTCGGAAATTCGGAAAGCAGCAGCAGATATGGAAGTCGAGTTTTTGGTCGAAGACTTATCTAAGATCCTGTCTTCTATGCAAGTAGGAACTGAGCGCATCCGCCAAATAGTTGTGTCGATGCGTAATTTTTCGCGATCGGATCAATCTAACATCAAGCTCGTTGACATTCACGAGGGACTCGAAACCACTTTGTTGATTTTGCAGCACCGGCTCAAAGCCCACGGCGCACATCCAACTATTCACATTATTAAAGAATACGGCAATTTGCCCAACATCGAGTGCTGTGCCGGTCAAATCAATCAGGTGTTCATGAATATTATCGGCAATGCTATTGATGCTTTGGATGAAGAAATCCAGAAAGGGGAATGGGCGGCGAGAAATGCGACACATTCACCCCCGTCAAATCCTAATTCTCCATTGATTGTTCCCACAATTACAATTCGTACTGAAGTTGTTGGCGGCGATTTTGTGGCGATCCGCATTTCCGACAACGGGCGGGGCATACCGGAGGAGATTCGTCGCCAATTATTTGACCCGTTTTTTACTACCAAACCAGTCGGCAAGGGCACTGGGTTGGGACTGTCGATTTCTTACCATTTAGTTGTCGAACAGCACGGGGGGCGACTAGATTGCATTTCGGAAGCTGGACGGGGCACTGAATTTGCGATCGAGATTCCGATCGTTAGTGGTCATTAGTCAGCAGTCATACGATTTTAGATTTTAGATTTTACAATACTCCGGACAGTTTTTAAAGAGGGATGCGACGCCTACGGCAAGCAACGCTTACGCAATAAATCACAGAAGCG
>NZ_JAUBSA010000080.1:0-24808 GCF_036702115.1 Microcoleus sp. LAD1_D5
TTCTGTGATTTATTGCGTAAGCGTTGCTTGCCGTAGGCGTCGCATCCCTCTTTAAAAACTGTCCGGAGTATTGAATTGTGGAAGTTCAATGTAATTGGTGATTGGTAATTGTAGGTGGGGTAGAAGGAAGGGAAACCCACCTACAATTACTATTAACGGTCAAAAGTCAAAAGTTAACAGTCAACAATTAATTGTTAACTGTTGACTGTTAAACTGAATGCCTGTCCCGAACTCGCTAGAAACTGCTTGAATGGCTGCTCATTTTCTCGATTTAGAGCTTTTGGAGAGCTTACCCTCAAAAGGTTGAACTCCACTATTTGGATAGTTGTCATCGCTGGGGCTAAAAATCCGCACCGCTGCTTCCGAAACGTAACGCATCGCGTTTGCCAAAGATTTAGAAAGATTCATAGAATCTGCCTCTCTTGTCTGAGTTCTGATACTTTTAATATTACTCTGATTTTTGGGCTGTGGATGAGTTTAGCAATATTTATTTGAATTACTTATTGGTCTGCAACATAGAAGCAAGCTGAAGGTTTTAGGAATTACGCATTTTTGGACGATCGACCTTTTGCTGGTAGATTTTTCCTGGCTCAACTCAAGCACTCGTGATCGCCCTCACGACACTCAGAAACCGGGTTTTCTAACTCTATTCAAAGGCTGCAAGGAAATATTTTCGCAAAAAACCCGGAACGCTTGAGTGTTTGTGGTTAATTCCTGAGTTTGTTAAATTAAGAATTTATATGGTTTTTACCATAAAATTAATGTACAAATTAACCGAAATCCGCTATTAAAGGCCATAATCAGCGAATTTTTCCGACAAATATCTGCAATCTTCATCAAATATTTACAAAAAGATATGGTATTTGTTACTATAATTTAAAAAAAGAAGTTTGTCCGGGGTTTTTCTTATGAAAACTACCACAGAAAGCCTGCAGCTCACAGGTTTTGAAGAAATCTTAGAAGACCGGGAACTAACGGTTTCCTCAGCAGATTACAGCCTTTTGACCGATCTCTACCAGCTAACGATGGCCGCTTGTTATGTCGGGGAAGGGCTCGACGGGCGGGCCGCGAGTTTTGAATTATTCGCCCGCAGGCTGCCAGAAGGTTTTGGCTACGCGATCGCGATGGGTTTGGCGCAAGTTATTGATTATTTGGAAAAATTTCGGTTTTCGCCGGCGCAAATTGAGGCTTTGCAGTCCACTGGGATTTTTGCCGGCGCAGGAGAGCGATTTTGGACTTTACTCGCCACAGCCCGTTTCACTGGCGATGTTTGGGCGGTGCCGGAGGGGACGGCGGTGTTTGCCAACGAGCCTCTGCTGCGAATTGAGGCTCCTCTGTGGCAGGCTCAGTTAGTGGAAACTTATTTATTGAATGCCATAAATTATCAAACTTTGATTGCGACGCGGGCAGCGCGGCTGCGCGATGTGGCGGGCCCGGAGGCTAAGTTGCTGGAATTCGGGACGCGCAGGGCTTTTGGGCCTCAAGCTGCTGTGTGGGCTGCTAGGGCGGCTCTGGCTGCGGGGTTCGACGGAACTTCTAATGTTTTGGCTGCTTTGAAGTTGGGCCGCAAACCTGTAGGTACGATCGCCCATGCTTTGGTGATGGCTGTTGCCGCCCTCGAAGGCAGCGAGAATCAGGCGTTTGCAGCTTTTCACCGCTATTTTCCGGGGGCGCCGCTGCTGATCGATACCTATGATACTGTGGCGGCGGCGCGGATGTTGGCCGATCGAGTAAACAGCGGTGAAATGCAGTTGGAAGGCGTGCGGCTGGATTCGGGCGATTTGGCGGTGCTGTCTCGGGAAGTTCGATCGATCCTTCCGGGTGTTCCAATTTTTGCTAGCGGCGATTTGGACGATCGAGAAATTGCTAAATTAAAAAGTAGCGGTGCTTGCATTGACGGTTACGGTTTGGGAACAAAGTTGGTCAGCGGTTCCCCTGTGAACGGTGTTTATAAGTTGGTGGAAATTGGCGGGATTCCGGTGATGAAAGAGGCAAGTGGCAAGGTAACATATCCAGGAAGAAAGCAAATTTTTAGACATATTGAAAATGGGCAAATTCTCGGAGATTGTTTGGGATTGTCAGGAGAAAATATTAAGAATTGCGATTCTCATGTACCATTAATGAAATTGGTTGTCAAGGATGGCAAACGAGTCCAGAACCAGGAAAGTTTGGAGGATATTGCCAAACGAACTGCGGCTTCTGTCGCCAGTCTTCGACCCGAAACTCGCCAACTTGACAACCCGATTTCGCCGCCGATGGAAATTTCTACAGATTTGCAGAGTCTCACCCAAAAAACCAAAAAGAGTCAGTAGTCAGTAGTCATTAGTCAGTAGTCATCAATCAACAGTCAACAGTCAACAGTCAACAATTACCTATGCAGAAGATTGCTCTTTTTGGAACCAGTGCCGATCCACCCACAGCAGGACACAAAACAATTCTGAGTTGGCTTTCCCAACATTTTGATTGGGTAGCAGTTTGGGCGTCGGACAATCCTTTTAAGTCGCACCAAACTTCTCTAGAACACCGATCGGCAATGCTGCTGTTAATGATTCAAGAAATTAATTCGCCGAGACACAATCTTTGCTTGCATCCAGAGCTCAGCAGTCCGAGGACGCTAGAAACTGTGGAACAAGCAAGATTGCTGTGGCCGGATGCAGATTTGACACTGGTAATAGGTTCCGACTTGGTAGGGCAACTGTCTCGCTGGTACAAATTTGAACAATTGTTAAAACAAGTGGATCTGCTGATAGTACCGCGACCGGGTTATCCGTCAGAACAATTAGATTTGTGGCAGTTGAGGCGCATGGGTGCAGACGTGGCGATCGCATCTTTGAATGCTCCCAATGTTTCTTCTACCTTCTATCGGGAAACAGGAGACACCCAAGCCCTGACTCCGACCATCGAAGATTACATAAATAGGGAGCATTTGTACGCATGGCACGAGGCACGAAAAAGGGCGAAGGTTGCTCATTAGCGGACTTTAAAGTAGGAGTAGATAATGTGATTTTCTCCGTCGATGCCGTGCAGAACCGCTTGTTGGTACTGTTGGTAATGCGGCAAGACGAACCGTTTATCGATTCTTGGAGTCTTCCTGGTACTTTGGTGCGGGACGGAGAGTCTCTTGAAAATGCGGCTTACCGGATTTTGTCTGAGAAAATTCGGGTAAAAAATTTGTATCTGGAGCAATTGTATACTTTCGGAGAACCGGGGCGCGATCCTCGGGAAATTACCAGGGGTGATCGTTATCTTTCGGTTAGTTATTTTGCTTTGGTTCGCTTTGAGGAAGCTGAGTTAATTGCTGGGAGTGTAGTGGCGGGTGTGGGCCACCGCGTCGGCGGCATTGCTTGGTATCCCGTGCAACAAGTTCCTAAGCTGGCCTTCGATCACAATCAAATTCTCGAATACGGATACCGCCGACTGCGTAACAAACTTGAATACAGTCCGGTAGCTTTTGAAGTTTTGCCGGAGCTTTTTACTTTGAGCGATTTGTATCAGCTTTATACAACTATTTTGGGGGAAAGTTTTTCTGATTATTCTAATTTTAGATCTCGATTGTTAAAATTGGGTTTTTTGTGCGATACCGGGGTTAAGGTTTCGCGCGGGGCGGGCCGCCCTGCTAGTTTGTACCGCTTTGATGCGGCCGCTTTTGCTCCTTTCAAAAATAAGCCACTGGTGTTTATCTAGCTGTTCCTTGGATGACATTCGGGGAGCAATTTAGTAACATTAGAATAGAAGCTATTAAGGAGTGCAGACTATGAAAGACCCTGATGAATGCGCTAATATTCACGAAGTTCGGGAGGAAATTGATATTATCGATCGAGAAGTGATCGAGGCTTTGAGCAAGAGATTTCAATACGTCATCGCTGCAGCAAGGTTCAAAACGAGTGAAGCTAGCGTTAGATCGTTCGAGCGCTTTCACGATATGTTACAGAAGCGGCGCGAGTGGGCTCAAGAATCGGGTTTGAATCCTGATGTGGTTGAAAATATTTACCGGGATTTGGTAAATTATTATACTGAGGAAGAGTTGAAACATTACAAATCGGATTAATCTTTCGCTACATTCAAATCTAGGACTATAGGAAAGTGAGTCCGCGCGGGCGGACTGTTAGCAATATTTATTAAGTGATTTGGTGATATGAAAATTGCGATCGCACAACTCAACCCTACTATCGGTGATATCTTTGGCAACTCCAACCTAATTCTGGAGGCAGCGAAAAAAGCTGAGGTTGAGGGCGCAAACTTATTGCTAACACCGGAACTTTCCCTGATCGGTTATCCGCCGCGCGATTTGTTAATCAATCCGAGTTTCATTGCAGATGCAGGTGCACAGTTGCTGCAACTGGCGCAAGCTTTGCCACCGGAGTTGGCAGTCATAGTAGGCACGGCATTACCTAATGCTAATGCTGTTCAACTCGGCGGAAAATCATTGTTTAATAGCGCTGTTTTGTTGCAAAATGGCGCCGTCAAACAAGTTTTTCATAAACGCTTGTTGCCTACTTATGATGTATTTGATGAAGATAGATATTTTGAACCGGGCGAAAACAGCAATTACTTTTCTATTGGCGAAGTCAAAATCGGCGTGACAATTTGTGAAGATTTGTGGAACAATGAGGAGTTTTGGGGTAAACGCAGCTACGCAGGCGATCCTGTTTCCGATTTGGCAAAATTGGGTGTAGATTTAGTGCTGAATTTGTCGGCATCGCCTTATTCTGCGGGGAAGCGGGGAGTGCGATCGGCGATGTTGCAGCACAGCGTCATCCGCTGCGGGATACCGATTATTTACGCTAATCAGGTAGGGGGAAATGATGATATTATTTTTGACGGCAGCAGTTTTGGTGTGAATCGAAAGGGTGATTTGATTCAGGTATTAGGTTCTTTTGAAACGGATTTTGCGGTGCTGGAATATGACGAAAATAAACAAGATTTAATTGGCAGCGGCGGGATCGGGCAAGATGCCCGATCCACAACAGATTTAAGTTTCCATCCGGCAGAAGGAGATGCCGAAATTTGGGCGGCTTTGGTTTTGGGAGTGCGAGATTATGTCCGCAAGTGCGGTTTTTATAAGGTTGTACTCGGTTTGAGTGGCGGGATAGATTCAGCTTTGGTGGCTGCGATCGCCAGTTGCGCGATCGGGCCCGAAAATGTTCTAGGGGTGTTGATGCCTTCTCCTTACAGTTCGGATCATTCGGTTAATGATGCTTTGGAATTAGCCCGAAATCTGGGCGTTGCGATCGAACTATTGCCGATCGGCGATTTGATGAAAACTTACGATCGCACTCTCGCCGATTTGTTTGTCAATACAACTTTCGGGATTGCTGAGGAAAATATTCAATCGCGGATTCGAGGCAATTTGTTGATGGCAATTTCTAATAAGTTCGGACATTTGCTGCTTTCGACTGGGAATAAGTCGGAAATGGCGGTGGGTTACTGCACTCTCTACGGCGATATGAATGGAGGATTGGCGGTGATTTCTGATGTGCCGAAAACTCGCGTTTATTCGCTTTGTAGGTGGCTGAATTCTGGGAGTGAGAAGATTAAAAATCAGGTAAACTTGGGAAAGGAAATTATCCCGGTTAATATTATTAGTAAACCGCCGAGTGCTGAACTGAAACCTGGCCAAATTGACCAAGATTCTTTGCCGGATTACGATGTTTTGGATGACATCTTGCAGCGGTTGATCGAACATCACGAATCTGCCCAAAAAATTGTGGCTGCAGGATACGATGAAGCCGTGGTTAAACGTGTAGTAAAATTAGTGAGGCAAGCGGAGTTTAAACGGCGGCAAGCAGCCCCGGGTTTGAAAATTAGCGATCGAGCTTTTGGTACTGGTTGGCGGATGCCGATCGCCAAATCTTCCTTATATTAAACGCATCATTAAACGCAAAATGGTTAACATCGACGGTACTTTCGGCTTCGATTTTCTCCTGGGAACTCTCAGCAACGATACGATGAGAGGATTTGCAGGTAATGATACTATTCAAGGTTTGGGGGGAAACGACCGAATTTTTGGCGATCGGGAAAATGATTTGTTAGCAGGAAATGAAGGCGCTGATACGCTGTCTGGCGGGCAAGGAAGCGATACAATCTATGGAGGACAAGACTCCGATTGGATTTTTGGCGATCGGGGTAACGATTTGCTAATAGGCGGCGAAGGCGGGGATATCTTGACAGGAGGCGCGGGGGAGGATTTATTTGTGATGGAAAAAACCGCCGCCGCCTCTACTATTACTGAAGCAGATATAATTACAGATTTTGGCAACGGCAATGATAAAATTGTCTTGACCGATGGCATGAAGTTTAGCGATTTGGATCTTTCTGTTGCGGATAACCAAACTATTATGAAAGATAAAAACTCTGGTAATTATTTAGGAGTTGTTTCGGGAAATTCTAATCTGACTGAATCAAACTTTATGTCGCTGTTTGGCGGGATAGATAGGGGTCAGCTTTTGCCAATTTCGGTTAACACGATTATAGCCGATCGCGCGATCGGACTGGAAGTGGCGCAAACTCCCCAAGAACAAGCGACAGGTTTAATGTTTCGCACAGAATTACCGGATGACAGAGGAATGTTTTTCCCCATCGAACCCCCGCGAAACGTGCGTTTTTGGATGAAAAACGTGTTGATTGAGCTCGATATGGTTTTTCTGCGGGAAGGCGTCGTGCAGGCGATAATTCCTAATGTACCGCCGTGTTTCAGCGAAACCTGCCCCAACTACGGCCCGGATGTTCCCGTTGACGGAGTTATTGAACTCAGAGGCGGAAGGGCGGCCCAATTGGGACTCAAAGTTGGCGATCTGATTCCCAATTTACCCTAAAAGGTATATGATTTTATCGCAGCATTCAACATTTGTGCATCCAATGAATCCTATTGAATTAAAAATAATCTCCCATCAAACTCAAGACGGTTTAGCTTACCAACATTTGCGCTTGCGAATTACAACTCAAGACGGTATCATCACACCCGATGATTTACAAGGTTTGAAACTTCCTCAAGACGTTCAATTGAGCCAAGGAATTGTTATTGAAGGTAGAGGAGCAATTTGGCTGTACGGGTATTTAGTGCACGAATGTCATCCTGCGGCTTGGGTGGGATGTTACGATCCGCGATTAGAAGGTGCCGTGGTAGTAGCGACGCACAAGCATGAGGTATCAGTTGGACAGGTATTAAAATTGAGTTTACCAAGCGATTAAGACTCTCCGTAGCGGGTGTAGCGGCTTTGGTTTTGAATGCCAACCCGACTCTTACTCCGGCTCAAGTTGAGTATATCTTGACGACAATAGCCAACCCAAATGAGATAATAGCCTACAAAGAATAGGCAGCCACTATTCAGAAATATTAGTCGATCGCCATACACCCGCGCGAATCAGTTTTGTCCTAACCTGCGCGCGGATGGGATGTGGATGCAATCCAGCAATGGATGGCAAATATGGATTGACTTCGCAGTTATAAATTTGACAGAAATTCGGCGGTTCTAGTTGGCGAACTTGTGAAGGTCAAATTCAAAATTTTAGCAAGCAAGTAGGATGGAACATGAGTTCGCAAGTAATCCCTATACCAGGGGAGTTTCCAACAGTTGCTGCATGAAGTTGGCAAAGTTATGTTGACAGCGATAAAAGCATAACTAGGTACTGTCTTTTTGCTGGCGGGCAGACATGACAAGCGTGGAGAGTTACAAAATTTAACCTGTTTTCTACTTTCGCCAATTGCGGCAAGTAACAGTTAATACAGCATATTCCAGCTTCATGAACTACAGTAGCAGCTATATTGTGTGGTGTTAATCTGTAGGGTGCGGATCTGCGAGATATTGGATAAAACTTGCAGATTGTTAATGGCGAGGCACCTTAATTGCTTGACTTTTCAAAGCTTTTTACCTATGCCTGTTTCTCACAAATCATTTAGGATTGCTATAAATTGAGAGGGTTTTAATAATATTGAGGAATTGCTGCAAAATGGTGGACGAATGATTATGCCGCCAAACAGCAGTTAATTGAGTGGTTGTCGTTTGTTCCTGAATCTGACGATATACCACTCCTTCGCGTTGAAGATTCTGTACGTGAGATGGCAGAATGCTGATACCTGTTTCGCCTGCGACTAATCCCAAAATTGTGACCATAAAGACGGCTGTTTGAGCAACTTTAGGAACAAACCCTGCTTGCGAACATACATGGTAAATTTCCTCAGATAAGCCAGCCACAATCTGATGAAGGGGCATTACAAATTCTTGATCCTTTAGGTCGGAAAGCGAAATTTTGGATTGGGCTGTAAGCGGATGGTTTTTGGGTAAAACGACGACAAGTGGTTCTTGCGTGAGAGACATCGTTTCTAAATCATTGGCTTCAGAAATATCGTGGTAGAGATAGAGAAAAATGATATCAGTCTGGCGATCGCGCAACCTCTGAATTAGGGAAGCACTATGTTCTTCCTGCAAAATCAGTTTTACCTCTGGATATCGCTGTCGAAAAGTTCGCAGCATCTCTGGAAAGACACCATTCGCGATCGAACTGGGAAAACCCACCGTCAAATAACCCAATTCACCCTGATGAATGCGCTGGGTTTTATGTACCGCTTGTTCTAACTGTACCAAAGTTGCGCGAGCTTCTTCTAAAAACGCCTGTCCTGCTGGGGTTAGCTGAATTGGGAGAGTTTTGCGATCGAATAGCTTCACACCCAGTTCAGCCTCTAAATCTTTAATTTGTTGACTTAGGGGGGGTTGGGCAATGTGCAATCGCTCTGCAGCACGGCTAAAGCTCAGTTCGTCTGCCACTGCAATGAAGTAACGAAGATGGCGAAGTTCCATAGGTTATACGATTTTAGATTTTAGATTTGAGAATAGAACGATTGGGAATGAATGATTACTATCATGGTTTGGAGCACGGTCCTACAGTTACATTCTCTTTTGTAACGGGGATTAAATACTATATTTTTTAAGTATATTGTTATATATAAAAAAGTATTTGACATATAGCAATAACTTCTTTATCTTGAAAGTAATAGTTATAAATTTCGGCACGAAATACCCATTTAAGTATTGCTTAATGAGGATTATTCATGATTTCGCAAGTAATTCGACGAGTTGCAGTTGTGGGAGGAACCCACGGAAACGAGTTGACTGGGGTTTTTCTGATTAAGAAGTTTCAACAATTCCCAGACTTACTGAAACGATCGAGTTTTGAGGTGGTTACTCTATTAGCTAATCCTCAAGCGGTAAAGTCCAATCGGCGTTATGTTGATCGCGATTTGAACCGTTGCTTTGCCGAGGAAGATTTGTCTAACCCAGATTTGATGGGTTACGAGAACAGACGTGCTAAGGAAATCTCCGCCCAACTATGTCCGAAAGACGAACATGGGGCTGATGTGATCGTTGACCTTCACAGCACAACGGCCAACATGGGGCTGACAATTTTACCATCTAGCAAACATCCATTCAATTTGCAATTATTAGCTTATTTGAGTGAGATCGAGCCCTCACTGCGAGTTTGTTTCGGAGAGCATTCTGGTCAGGATGCCCCAATGCTTCGATCGCTCTCTGCTTTCGGTGGCACCATAGAAGTTGGGCCGATCGCCCAGGGAGTCATTAACGCCCGTCAGCTTCAGCAAACCGAAATGCTGGTTCACGCCATTCTGGATTATCTCGACGCACAAAATCGGGGAAAGCCGCTTCATATACCATCATATTTAACTGTATATCAGGCGATCGGCTCAGTAGACTATCCCAGAAATTCAGTAGGTGAACTGCAAGCTGCGATCCATCCCCAACTTCAGTTCAAAGACTATGAACCATTACATCCCGGTGAACCGATGTTTCTCACATTTACGGGAGAATCACTCCCCTATCAAGGAGAATCTACTGTTTTCCCTGTATTCATTAACGAAGCGGCCTATTACGAAAAACACATAGCGATGGTTTTGACGCAAAAACAACAGCTTCAGCTTGAAACGGCATAACTTGCCGAAAAATATGACTTTTATGAAATTAGGGTTATGACTTTTATGAACTCAAGCAATGAATTTATGAATTGACTTATCATCTCGCATCTGGAATAATCTTAATTAATTTAAAATCAAGCATTGTCTCCCCTAAACACAAGTGAATCTCAAATTATCTGGAGTGAATTTATGGAAAGTACGCTCGGTATATTTGCAATCGATCGCCAACAGCAGCTCACAGCAGCATTAACAACCTTTGGTAACAGCGGTCAGCTTAACTTTTTCACTGCATCCAGTCAATTTAATGGTAGCATCCCAACCCACGGCTTTAACACGGCTAAATTGAAAGCGAGCGCGATCGGCAGCAACGAACAACAAATAGCAAATTTTATAGTATCTCAAAATAGCGAGATTTTCAGTGACTCAGGCAGCGATCCAGCCGCTAGCGGTACATCTTTAGCTCAACAACAACCAAACTCAGAAGCCATGACTGTGGGCACAGATCCCCTCACAGGAACGAGAACGGCTAATCAGTTGAATTTATCAGACCCAGACAACTCCTTAGCCACTGCACGCAATATTGGTGTTGCTGATAACAATCGCTTCACCTTCAATGATTTTGTAGGAGTTGACGACAACGAGGATTATTACCGCTTTACTATTAACAACAATAGCGATTTAAGCTTACGTATCGATGTTTTGAATGGGGCAGGGATCGAGTTAATTCAAGATAAAAATCGCAACGGTGAGGCTGATTATGATGAACTTCTTGGCAGCGATTATGCCTCAGCAGGTGCATCCGGCGAGATAAATTTCTTCAACCTGACTCCTGGAGATTACTATGTCGCAGTTTATAGTTACTTTGACTATAAGAATTACAACCTGAATCTTGCTGCCACGCCTGGTACTGGTTTTAGCAGCAATTACGGATACGGTTTAGTGGATGCAAATGCAGCAGTAGCCCGCACTTTTAACAGTCCAGTTAAGTTCCCCGAAGTTCCTAATTTGGGCGGGAATGATTGGGCAAGAGAGATGGTAAATGCGCCGGAAGTTTGGCAGGGGGGAATTACCGGAAATGGCATCGTAGTCGCTGTTGTCGATAGCGGTGTTGACTACACCCATCCCGATTTAGATGCCAATATTTGGCAGAATGCGGGTGAGATTCCCAATAACGGTATTGACGACGATCGCAACGGATATATTGATGATATTCAGGGTTGGGATTTTGTGTGGAACGACAACAACCCAATGGATTGGGACGGTCATGGGACTCACGTAGCAGGCGCGATCGCGGCCGAACGAAATGATTTTGGCATAACTGGAGTTGCCTACAATGCAAAGATTATGCCTGTAAGAGTTTTGCCGGCATTTGGCTATGGGAACTTCAATAATTTTGCTGCTGGAATTCGCTATGCTGCTGATAATGGAGCTAATGTAATTAACTTTAGTATTGGTGGCTGGTCGCCTAGCATGGAGGTTGATGAGGCAATTCAGTACGCAACTAACAAAGGAGTGGTTGTCGTCATGGCAGCAGGAAATGATGGTTTTAGCGAACCAGCTTATCCTGCTAGAGATGCCGATAGCTTCGGAATTGCCGTAGGAGGAATTGATATAAATGGCAGGATGGATGAATTCTCTAACCGTGCAGGTTCCCGACCTTTGGATTACCTAATTGCACCGGGAGTAGACATCTTTTCTACAACTCCCTATAACACCTACGAAACCTACAGCGGCACATCGATGGCAGCCCCTCACGTGGCGGGTGTAGCGGCTTTAGTTTTGAATGCCAATCCGAATCTAACTCCGGCTCAGGTTGAGCAAATTTTGACTTCAACAGCCAACCCAAATGAGATAATAGCCTAGAAAAAATAGGCAGCAACTATTCAGAAACATTAGTCGATCGCCCTACAACCGCGGGAATCTGTTTTGTCAGAAGCTTCGGCCGAGCGACAAAACTCTCGTCTATTTAGCAAATTTGCAATTTTAGTGTAAGGACTTATGACTATTACTCGCGTCTCTGTAGACTCAGCAGGCAATCAGGCGAACGGCTTCTCCAACAATTCCTCCATCTCAGCCGATGGGCGGTTTGTAGCATTTCAATCTAATGCCTTCAACCTCGTGCCCGGGGATACTAACGGTAGCAGCGACATCTTCGTGCGGGACACGCTCACCAATACCACCACCCGCGTCTCAGTAGACTCAGCAGGCAATCCGGGGAACAGCTTCTCCTTCTCTCCCTCCATCTCAGCCGACGGGCGGTTTGTAGCATTTCAATCTAATGCCTTCAACCTCGTGCCGGGGGATACTAACAATCTCTATGACATCTTCGTGCGGGACTTGTCAACCAATACAACTACCCGCGTCTCTGTAGACTCAGCAGGCAATCCGGGGAACGGTAGCGTCACCTATTCCTCCATCTCAGGCGACGGAAGGTTTGTAGCGTTTGAATCTAATGCCACCAACTTCGTGCCGGGGGATACTAACAATGCTGGCGACATCTTCGTGCGGGACACGCTCACCAACACCACCACCCGCGTCTCTGTAGACTCAGCAGGCAATCAGGCAAACGACTTCTCTCTATTCCCCTCGATCTCCGCCGACGGGCGGTTTGTGGCGTTTACTTCTTCTGCAACAAACCTCGTGCCGGGGAATACTAACAATGCTGGCGACATCTTCGTGCGGGACTTGTCAACCAATACAACTACCCGCGTCTCAGTAGACTCAGCAGGCAATCCGGGGAACAGCAGCTCCCTCTATCCCTCCATCTCAGGCGACGGGCGGTTTGTGGTGTTTACTTCTTCTGCAACAAACCTCGTGCCGGGAGACACGAACAATGCTCAGGATGTCTTCGTGCGGGACTTGTTAACCAATACCACCACCCGCGTCTCTGTAGACTCAGCAGGCAATCAGGGGGACAAAACCTCCTTCGCTGCTCCCTCCATCTCAGCCGACGGGCGGTTTGTGGCGTTTAACTCTGATGCTTCCAACCTGGTGCCGGGGGATACTAACAATCAAACCGACATCTTCCTGCGGGACTTGTTAACCAATACCACTACCCGCGTCTCTATAGACTCAGCAGGCAATCAGGGGAACAGCTTCTCCGCCGACATCTCCGCCATCCCGGCGAACGGGCCGAAAGTCTCGGCGAACGGACAGAAAGTGTCGTTTGAATCTGATGCCTCCAACCTCGTGCCGGGAGACACGAACAATGCTAAGGATGTCTTTGTTTCTGACATCGGCAGCACTCCAGGTGGCAGCAATAACCCTCCAAACGTCATCAACGGCACGGACGGCAACGACAACCTGACTGGCACTCCCGGCAACGATATCATCAACGGTTTGGCAGGCAATGACGTGCTGACTGGTTTGCGGGCCAACGATATCATCAATGGTGGCGACGGTAGCGATAACCTGTCTGGGGGAAAAGGTTTTGACACCCTCAACGGCGGCTTGGGCAACGATATTCTAGTCGGTGGCGCGGGCAAAGATGTATTTGTTTTAGCTGCGGGGTTGGGAGTTGATACAATCTCTGATTTCGGCAACGCTCAAGATACCATTCAATTAATCAACGGCTTGACCTTCGGACAGCTATCAATTTCCGCTGGAACTAACGGCACATTAATTGGATTAGCTAGCAGCGGTGAAATTTTAGCTGCTTTGACAGGTGTTGCTCCCAATCTCATCGGCCCTGAAGATTTCGTCTCTGTTTAAATATCTGTAGATTCTCAATTGCCTGCTGTAGAAACACAGCAATGCTTTGTCCTTTCACCGAATATCTCACCTTTACTCAAAGAAGACGATCCGGACTTACGCACTCCGACAGAGAAACCGGGTTTTTTACCGAATCTGCGGGTCACAACGCAGTATTTTCGTAAAAAACCCGGTTTTTGAACCCCCATGCACAAGCCCTAGCAAAAAATGGTTTGACGCGCAATATACTGTTGTTAGCTTTTAGTTATTAATTATGGCAAATTATAAAACAGTTTTTTTGTTCAATAGTGTAACTTTAGTGCTAGTTGGGATAGTGACGGCGTGTCTGAATTTATTCGGTTCTTCGGTAAAAGGGTTATTTTTGCCGCCTTGCTCTGCCACGTATCCGGGTGCAGGTTTCTTTTTCTTGGCGTTTCAAATGTTATTTTATTTATCGGTAATGGTGTGCGCTTTTACCTTTGGATTGCTGAGAATTATTCAACCAGAGCGCCCAGAAAATCGATTTATTTTATATTCGGCACTGTTTGCGGGTTGCTTTCTGTTCAATGAAGTTTTTCGCACCCATGTTCATCTGGGACGTGCGGGTTTTCCGAAAGTGACAATTGTCATATTTTACGCCGTGCTGGCAATTGCATACGGATTAGCTTTTCGGAGACAAATTCGCTCGACTCCCTATGCTTTACTGCTGAGTGGCGTTGGTTTGCTATTTGTTGCCTTTTTTGCAGAAGCGCTGCCGTTAAAAAACGAGATTGTTTCGAGCTTGCTGGAGGGAATACCGAAGCTGTTGAGCGGGATTAATATTGCACTTTATTTTTGGTTTGTGTGCCAGGGTTTGATAGTGCGATCGCTCAATTATTCTAACACGAAATCAAATCCAGAATGAAGTAAGATGAAGATTTGCTGTTGGGTGGGGGCGGGTTTTTGAGATTGTCTATTTTTGGCAAATATTGTTTGTAAAACCCGCCCCTACATGATTGTATAATCGGTTAAAACTGAGATATTGCACAAGTGTCAGTTAGCCTTTTATGAACAGGCAAGATGCCTGTTCCACAAAATATAAATTTTATTGTGGAACAGGCATCTTGCCTGTTGCTGACAATGGTGCAAGATATCAGTTAAAACAAAAAGTACCGCTGCGCCATTGGCAAAATTGTTGCCGGTTCGCAAGTTAACAATTCCCCATCCGCCCTGACTTCATAAGTTTCTGGATCGACTTCCATTTGTGGCAAATAATCGTTGAGTTTCATGTCTCTTTTACTAATTTGTCGCGTCCCGGAAACTGCTACAGTGGGCTTTTGCAAACCGAGCTGTGCGGCAATATCTCGATCGCACGCAGCCTGAGAAACAAACGTCAGACAAGTCGCGCCAATCGCCCCGCCAAAACTGCCAAACATCGGCCGCATATGCACCGGTTGTGGCGTGGGAATGCTGGCGTTAGCATCTCCCATCTGCCCGTAGGCGATCGCCCCTCCTTTAATTACCAACTCCGGTTTCACCCCAAAAAAAGCCGGTCGCCACAAACACAAATCCGCCAATTTCCCCTCTTCCACCGAACCTACATACTGACTAATTCCGTGAGTAATCGCCGGGTTAATTGTATATTTTGCAATGTACCGCTTCGCCCGAAAATTGTCATTCTCTCCCCTAGTGGAACGGCTATCTTGCCCGTCTAAATCACCTGTGGAACGGGCATCTTGCCCGTTCAAAATTCCCCTTTGAACCTTCATTTTATGAGCCGTTTGCCAAGTCCGAATAATCACTTCCCCAACTCTTCCCATCGCCTGCGAGTCAGAAGAAATCATACTAAACGCACCTAAATCGTGCAAAATATCCTCAGCAGCAATAGTTTCCCTTCTAATTCTCGATTCAGCAAAAGCCACATCTTCAGGAATGCCTCGATCCAAATGGTGGCAAACCATCAACATATCTAAATGTTCTTCTAAAGTATTGACAGTGTAAGGGCGAGTCGGGTTAGTTGACGAAGGCAAAACATTAGCTTGGCCGCAAACTTTAATAATATCCGGTGCGTGTCCGCCACCAGCACCTTCGGTATGGTAAGTATGAATAGCTCGATTCTTAAACGCCGCAATTGTAGCTTCCACAAATCCCGCTTCATTGAGAGTATCCGTGTGAATTGCAACTTGCACGTCGTACTCGTCAGCTACACTCAAACAAGTATCGATCGTTGCTGGTGTAGTTCCCCAATCTTCGTGGAGTTTCAAACCCATTGCACCTGCTAATATTTGTTCAATTAATGCTTGGGGTTGACTGGTATTTCCTTTACCTAAAAACCCTAGATTTACGGGGAAAGCGTCAGCAGCTTGCAGCATTCTGTACATATGCCAGGGCCCCGGAGTACAAGTTGTGGCGTTTGTACCCGTTGCAGGGCCTGTGCCACCCCCGATCATTGTCGTGATGCCGGAGGCGATCGCCACTTCAATTTGCTGCGGACAAATAAAGTGAATGTGAGTGTCAATTCCCCCAGCGGTGAGAATCATTCCTTCGCCCGCAATTACTTCAGTACCAGGCCCGATAATAATATCTACCCTATCTTGAATATAAGGATTCCCGGCTTTACCAATTTTGTAAATTTTGCCGTCTTTAATGCCGACATCTGCTTTAACAATTCCCCACCAATCTAATATTAAAGCATTAGTAATTACCGTGTCAACAGCGCCGTCAGCATTAGAAATAGGCGATTGTCCCATACCGTCGCGGATGACTTTGCCACCACCAAATTTAACTTCATCCCCGTAGGTTGTGAAGTCTTGTTCAACTTCAATGAATAATTCTGTATCGGCTAACCGGACGCGATCGCCCACCGTCGGCCCGAAGGTTTCCGCGTAAGCGCGGCGATCCATTCTGTAACTCATGCTCGCTCCTAATATTAATAAATTTTTAGTTAGCATTTGAGACCCACTTGAATTATACTATGAGGCTAGTTCCTCACTCTGAGATTAGTAAAAAAAATCCAACATTAAGCAAGCTTTAAACGCCCATCGTCATCAATTATTCCCAATCGCAAATCGAAAATGCTATGAAGCGGCAAATTTACTCCAGCATTTTCTGGATTTCCCTTTTCAAAATCTCCACATCTACCGTCATATCCATGCCAATGAAACTCCAATCTTCCCCTACATTGTTGTCATCAACCATACGGGAGTATTCTAATCCCAATAGCTGGCAAATGTAATAGAAATATGGCGGAGTGTACCCTCCATAAAAGAATTCTAATACTTTCGTTCCTCGCTGACACCACAGCAAATTTGTAAAACCAGCCCCGTGAGGGCCGACAACCACCGCGGCTTCTGCAAACAGACGAATTTGTTCATCGACAGTGCGCGAGATATCTTCCAAAATTTCAAAATCAAATTCTTTCAAAACCTCTCGCACTTGTACTTCATTTTTAACCTGACGCCGGCCACTTCTAGACAAATATAGTTTTCTATAAGGCTTTACCTTTTCCTTAAGACAGAATTTTTTCCGCAAAAGCTCTATATCGTAAGGACTGGGAAAATACCAGTCTTGATTGTTTCCCACCACAACACTTTCTGCATGATATCCCGTATCTCTAGCCCGAGTGTCGATTAGTGAACTTTCAGGAATACCGAGTTTGGTCATAAAGCCCAACTCAAAATCTGTATGCCGTAAAGGATAACAAATTTTGGCTTGTCGCCAAATTTCTTTACCTAAAGCCTCCTCAATTCGACAAAGTTTAGCCAGCACAAAAATGACATAATCATAATAACTACACCACAAATGCGACCAAGGAGCAACTACCAGCGTATAGGTAATTTTGTTAGGTTTGTAAGGCCATTCCAGAATGCCCGCACCGCTAATGCGAAAATCCAAGTCTAAAAGCAACTTGTTATTCAGCAGCGTGTTGCCCGAAGTACAAATAGTTAGAGAATTTATTTTTTGATTCAGGGAAATCTTCCAAACATAATCTGGGTCAAAAGACACGGTTTTTTCAGTGGCAAAAAACCGAGAAGGCACTTTATTTACCGAGGCTAATGCGGGTATATTGAGGGGTTCGTGCTGCTTTTTGTAAACGATGCTGTCATCTAACAATTTGATGCTGGTGCGCCGATCTAACGGGGTTCTCCAGACACGCCTTGATGTTGCCAGCAAGCTCTGCTTCAACATCTGTTTTATGTGGTCAACCAATTGTGGGTTCATCACGCGCTTGTGCTGTATATCTTTGCAGTTTTTACAACCACTGTAGATGCAAACTGCAAATTTAAACTCGCTCAAAAGTCGGAGATTGAACTAACAAAAGAAAGCCCGAAGGCACTTATACACAAGGCAGAGAAAAAGTTGTGAGAGGGCTTTGTCACTCTCCAGGCATAGGGCTGGAAATGACACCATGTTAGATTGGGGATTGCGGATGACTTATTACTATCATGGTGTGGATATTTCCTACAGTTGCATTCTTTTTGGAAACTGGCAGAACTTTGAAATTAAAAAGTTTCAAATTCAAAACTCAACAATCGTGAACGGTCATCGGGCTTCATACTTCAGCATCCAGATGACCGTTCA
This sequence comes from Microcoleus sp. LAD1_D5, assembly GCF_036702115.1. Taxonomy (NCBI): domain Bacteria; kingdom Bacillati; phylum Cyanobacteriota; class Cyanophyceae; order Oscillatoriales; family Microcoleaceae; genus Microcoleus; species Microcoleus sp. LAD1_D5. The sequence continues at coordinate 18,179 of NZ_JAUBSA010000080.1, forward strand.
CTTTTCCATTAAAGCCGTAGACTTGACGACTACCTACAAAAGGTACTAATTGCACTTCCCTTTCATCTCCCGGTTCAAACCTGACTGCTGTACCTGCGGGGATATCCAATCGCATTCCTTTTGCTTGTTCTCGATTAAATTCTAAGGCTTCATTAGCTTCGTAAAAGTGATAGTGCGAGCCAACTTGTATAGGTCGATCGCCTTTATTTGCTACCACCAATGACACGATTTTACGACCTGCATTTAGTTCAATTTCGCCTGCTGAAACAATCATTTCTCCTGGAATCATTTTTTCTTCCTGTGAGTCTCTGTGGTTGATTTGTTAACGGATCGGATCGTGTAGTGTAACGAGTTTAGTTCCATCGGGAAAAGTCGCCTCCACCTGGACTTCATGCACCATTTCTGGTATCCCTTCCATCACATCTTCCCGCGTCAAAAGAGTGGTTCCATAACTCATTAAATCGGCGACGGTGAGGCCGTCTCTGGCTCCTTCTAAAATGGCGGCGGAAATGTAGGCTAGTGCTTCTGGATAGTTTAATTTTAAACCTCTTTGTTTCCGGCGCTCTGCTACCAGGGCGGCGGTGAAAATCAGCAGCTTGTCTTTTTCTTGGGGGGTGAGTTGCATTTTTATTGGGGTAAGGGCGATCGCATTATTTGATTATGATAATATCTTTTACGGTTGTTTGTGAATGATTTAACCGCAAAGGGCGCAGAGAGAGAAGAGAGAGATGAATAATCTAGTTAGGAGGGCAACTATACATTGAAACTCAATGATCATCCTATTTTATCCAAACTCTGGGCAAACAGCAAGGGCGTTGTGAAAAAGACAAGCGCAGCAACTGCCAAATGTTGACAAACCAGTCTCTAGCTGCAGTTGTGGATGTACCGCGATATCGGCACAGCAAACCGTTAGGAATACGAGTCACGCCGACTGTGGAATTACCAGGATACATTGTTGCCTCGGATGGCAAATTTCGCACTTTTTCCACGAGTTCGGCTGTAACAGGTTCGCCTACCCAAGCTAGGGTGGCGACTACGGGTTTTCCTGCGAGGCCGTGAGGACTTTCGAGCATTTTTTCTCGACTTTTGAGCAATTGTCTGTCAATCCATAAAGGGCTGTTTTGTTGCCAAACTTCGGTGTGCGATCGCCATTCTCCAGACAAGAACTTTTCGCCCCTTGCACTGCGTCCAAATCTGGTAATTTCCCACAGTAAAATCCTCGCTGTTGGTGCTAAGTCTACCCGCAAATTTTGCCGATATATTGCGCCGTCAAAAACTATTGTTTCCTGTGGCAGCCATTCTAAACTAGCACCGGCTTCTAGTTGGATGTCGATATTTTGTTGTGATTCTAGTCCCCTGCTGCGATAGATTTTACCAGCGGCGGCGCTGGTAATCAAGGCTTTGGCGTTGGGTTGGAGGTGAAAATGGCTGGAAAGTCGATCGCCCCCGACAACTCCCCCAGCCGTGTGCAAGATGACGCTGTGACAAACGTCTTTCCCTTCAGGATAAAACGGGCGCTGCACCTTGAGGGGCGCTTGCATTTGATTGTGAATGATTTGAGTTGCGCCACCGCAGTTAGCGTAGGCTAAATTCAGGCGACCGTGCCATCCAGTTTGAATGTTATTTGTAGGTGTGTCAGTCGAGTTTTGAATCACAGATTTTTAGGATTGAATAATAAAGATTATTAACAATATAGTATTACTACCCGCTACCCAACATTCCGCCAGGGAATGAATTCCCTAGCGGTCTATGACAAAAGATAACAATAATACAAGATAGCAGATTATACTAATTAATATGCGTTTTAAATTATCCTCCCATGCCAGCAACCCCTGAAAGCCTCCAGAAATTCGTTACCTACTGCCAACAACACATTACAGGCGATGAAAAAGGACAAGCACAGGTATTTTTAGACCGCTTCTTTCGGGCTTTCGGCCACGATGGGGCATTAGAAGCAGGCGCAACCTATGAGGAACGCATAGAGAAAAGTAGCAAAAAAGGTCAAATGGGATTTGCTGATTTGGTGTGGAAAAAGCACGTTTTGATTGAAATGAAAAAGCGCGGTGAAGATTTGACTAAAAGAGAACACCGCACCCAAACAGAACGCTATTATATTCGCCTCAAAAAAGACGATCGCCCGCGCTACGTGATGATGTGCAATTTTGACGAGTTTCACATTTACGATTTCGACCTTCAGCCGGATCAGCCTGTAGACATTATATCCCTAAAGCAATTGCCCGCGCGATCGCCCGCTTTTGCCTTCATGGAATCTACCAGCCGCCGCCCCATATTCAAAAACAACCAAGTCGAGATTACCGAAAAGGCTGCTAGCAGAATGGGGATGCTGCTGGAAATGCTAATCGATCGCGGCCAAGAGCGCAAATTTGCTAAATTTAATCAGTTTCAGGCACAGCGATTTGTGTTGCAGTGCGTCTTAGCAATGTTTGCCGAAGATAGGGGACTTTTGCCGCCGGCACTCTTTACTCGCTGCGTCAAAGATTGTCTGGAAGGAGCAAGTTCTTACGATGTCTTGGGCGGCTTATTTCAAGCCATGAATCAGCACGGAGTCACGCCCGCAGGACGTTATGAAGGAGTCGAGTATTTCAACGGCGGATTATTTTCGGAAATACACCCCATTGAACTGCAACAGGGAGAGTTGAAAATATTAGAAGTTTGTGCCGAACAAAATTGGAGTCAGGTACGCCCTTCTATTTTTGGCAATATCTTTGAATCGGCTTTGAAAACCGATAAAAAACAGCGCCGCGCTTACGGGATTCACTTTACTACAGAGGGAGACATTCGCCGCATTGTTCTGCCCACAATTAGCTATTACTGGGAAGAGCGAATTAACGCTGCAAATACCGTAGCCAAACTGCAAAATCTGCACCAACAATTAGGTCGCTATCGCGTCCTAGATCCGGCTTGCGGTTCGGGTAATTTTCTGTATGTAGCTTATCAGGAACTTAAGCAAGTTGAAAAGTTACTTTTAGATAAGCTAAACGAGTTCGACGGTACAAGAGGTTATATGAATTTAGTCACGCCGCAGCAATTTTACGGCATGGATATTAACTCGTTTGCAGTGGAGTTGGCGCGGGTGACGCTGATGATTGGCCGCAAGGTGGCGATCGATAATTTAGGATTGAAAGAACCTTCTCTGCCTTTAGATACTTTGGATAAAAATATTGTCTATGCTGATGCTTTATTTACTGATTGGGTGAAGGCTGACGCGATTATCGGCAATCCTCCGTTTTTAGGCGGAAAGCACATGAGGATTGCCCTGGGAGATGAATATATTGACCGCGTGTTTAAACGTTTTCCTGATGTGAAAGATTCGGTTGATTTTTGTGCTTATTGGTTTCGCATTGCTCACAATAATTTAGAACTCAATGGCAGGGCTGGTTTAGTTGCTACTAATTCAATTAGTCAAGGTAAAAGTCGTGCTGCTGCTTTAGATTATGTCGCGCAGAATGGCGGTCACATTTATGCAGCCGTTTCTACTCAGCCTTGGTCGGGGGAAGCTAAGGTTCATGTTAGTTTGATTAACTGGAGCAAGGAAAAGCCGAAACTTTATTATTTAGATAACCTCGCGGTTTCTAGTATCAACTCTTCGTTGCAAGCTACGATTGATGTTTCTCAAGCTGCCCGGTTGTCAGCGAATTTAAACAAATGCTTTCAAGGTGTAATTCCGGTGGGCATGGGCTTTATCGTTACTCAACAACAGGTTAATGATTGGATTAAATCAGATGCGAAAAATCAAGAGGTTCTTAAATTTTTTTCAATGGGTGCAAATCTAGCAAAGAATCCTAACGGTATGCCGGAACGCTGGATTATTGACTTCAATGATATGAGCATTGAAGAAGCGAGTGAATATGTGCTGCCTTTTGAGTATGTGAAAGCTAATGTAAAGCTCGAACGGGATAATAATCGAGATGCACGATCCCGAATGTACTGGTGGAAATTTTTGCGATCGCGTTCAGAAATGAGAAAGGCGATCGCCCCTTTATCTCACTACTTTGCAGTTCCAGAGGTATCCAAATGGGCTGTTTTCGTTCCTTGCTGTTGTGAATGGCTGCCCGGAAATAAAACTAAAGTCGTTGCTTCTGATGATTTTTATGTTTTTGGCATCCTAACATCTAAAGTTCACCGAATTTGGATGCACGCTCAAAAATCCACTCTCAAAGCAGATATCGCTTACACCCACAATACCTGCTTTGAAACTTTCCCATTTCCGCAGACACCGACTGGTCAATCAGTAGAGGAAATTCGGGCAACGGCGGTCGAATTGCATCAATACCGCACTCAACAAATGCCAGCCAAGCAGTGGGGAATTACTCAACTTTACAATAAATTTTTTGAAGAACCAACAAGTCAGCTCTTTAAACTTCATGCTAAGCTCGATCGACAAGTAATGCAAGCTTACGGATTTACTGACAGCGACGATATTTTAGCAAAAGTGCTGGAATTAAACCTAGAACTGGCAGAAAAAGAAAAACGGGGAGAATCGGTAGTTGGGCCTTGTGTCCCAACTGACTAGAAATACTAATCGCTGTAATCATAAGTTTTGTAACTTTGCGTATAATCACATAGATTGTTGATAGAGATCACAAGCACTCTAGTCTAAAAACAGAGATACTAGGGGAAGAGTTAAGTTTTGAGTTAAAGATTTCCCAATTCAAAATTAAACACTCAAAACTGTTTTTCGCCTTCAGCATAAGTGCATTCTGCTTTTCTTCGCTCAATTACTCCTGATTTGTTTGGGAGGAACTGCCAATGTTATTATTTACCCACACTCAGTCCCTAGATAGCACAGTAGAGCAAGAAACCTCTGCTAAAAAAAACTTGTTACAGCATTCATCTATTAATTTAACTGGGCTAAAGGGAGGAGTTAACCATTTGCGGATCGGTCAAAAAATTAGCTATGGCTATGCTTTAGCTATAGGCATAGCGATTTTGGGAACTGGTGCGGGACTGAGATTGGGAGACTACTTTCGCAAGCAAGCTTTAGTTCAGGTAAATGTTGCTGGGCAGCAGCAGCAAATGCTGCAAAATTTGCAAAATACCGTATTTGAAGCCCGATCGCACGCGGCGAGATTGCCAGTCGTTTTGGGAAACGCCGTGTGGCTGCAATACGAACACGATCGCTTTCTCGGGCAAATCAATCAGGCGAAAATCCTGCTTTCAGAAATTGAATCTTTCGCACGAGAAAATCCCGATAGACTAGCAACAGAAGAGGCTACATTGCAGGCTCTCTTGAAGAAATCTGCCCTCGTCATTGATTACTACGGTCAGCTAATTAAATTGCAGTTAAAAGAAGCGGAAGTTTGGAATTTGCAGCCCAACAGCCTCGAATCCGCACAGCTACAAATGTTGAGGACTAGCAGTGGCCAAGAAGCGATCGTACTAGATAACCTTGCTCAGAGTTTAACCGAGCTAATTTCTACAGTAGAAACTCACAAACAGCAAGGAATCCAAGCATTAGAACAAGCTGAAAATTTGCGAAACCGAATTATTATCGGGAGTATGCTAATTTCAGCACTCATCGCCGTCGTGCTAGCGGACAAAACCAGCCGCGCGATCGCCCAACCCCTCGAAACCGTTACTAATTTTGCTCAGCAAGTCACTCGCGAATCCAATTTTAACCTGCAAGTACCAGTCACAACAGACGACGAAATCGGAGTTTTAGCGGCCTCTTTCAATCAATTGATTCAGCGAGTTAGCGAATATACACAAGAACTAAAACAAACTCAATCCCAATTAATTCAGACCGAAAAAATGTCATCTCTCGGTCAAATGGTTGCAGGGATCGCCCACGAAATCAACAATCCCGTCAACTTCATCGGCGGCAACATTGACTATGCCAACCAATACATCGAAGATTTGGCAGATTTGGTAACTCTCTATCAAGAATATTATCCCAACCCACCAGATGCCATTTTAGAGCGCATCGAAGACATTGAACTCGAATTTCTCAGAGAAGATTTACCAAAAACCCTCTCTTCGATGAAAATGGGAGCCGATCGCATCCGTGAAATTGTCGTATCCATGCGGAATTTTTCGCGATCTGACGACGGAAAAATGAAATTAGCCGACATTCACGAAGGAATAGACAGCACCCTCGTAATTCTCAATCACCGGCTCAAACAAGGTATTCAAGTTATTAAACAATACGGCAAGTTGCCTGCTGTTGAGTGCTATCCAGCCCAACTGAATCAAGTATTTATGAATATTATCAGCAATGCCATAGATGCGCTGGAGGAGGTAAAAAAGGGAGACAAAGGCTATGCGCCAACGATTTGGATTAGCACGGAAGTTACGGCGGACAATACTGTCACCGTCAAGATTCGGGATAACGGGCCGGGAATTGCGTCCGCCAGTGTCCAACAGATATTTGACCCGTTTTTTACTACAAAGTCGATCGGCAAAGGTACTGGATTGGGATTGGCTATTTCCTATCAAATCCTTGCCAAGCATCAAGGCAAAATTGAGGTAAATTCTCAAATAGGACCGGGCACGGAATTTGTGATTACTTTGCCAGTTGCTGCGTAATAAGCTGTTAAGTAGGGCTTGCTGAATAAGCCTAAAACCCTTACCTCAAAAGACTTTGACTCGCGTTCGGCGTTGACAACGTGT
>NZ_JAUBSA010000081.1:0-24529 GCF_036702115.1 Microcoleus sp. LAD1_D5
TACACGTTGTCAACGCCGAACGCGAGTCAAAGTCTTTTGAGGTAAGGGTTTTAGGCTTATTCAGCAAGCCCTAATTAAGGAAGGAAATTGCACTAATTGCGGATGGTTATCATGCTCGTCGCAAGTTACCACAACATCAGGATAAAAATACTTTTGCCCTGGTTCCACTTGGACTTTGACATCCGCGATGTACACCTCGCAAGGGCGATCAACAAGGGCATCATCTAGGATTCTGAAGAAATTTCCTGAAATTCGATTGTGATTGCGGGTTTCGCCTCCTATCGCGACTACTTCGCCATCCCAATACTCGTAGCGTTCCTCTTGGGTGGGTTCCCAAGCCAGGTATTCTTCTGCACTCATCGATGGGCGATCGGGTAAGGCAACCATAATGCGATCGAGAATGAAGTATGTTTCTAGAATAGCTCGAAGAAAAAGCGATTAAAAGGGCGGGTTTTTGAGATTGTCAATTATTGGCAGATATTTTTCGTGAACCCGCCCCTATCGTATTAGGGGTAATCGACCGGACATGATATCAGAGGTGTTGATTCCTCTGATTTAGATATTCCTCAAGCCTGCTGAGTCTGACGGTTTCTCAGCCCGTCAGGGAATAAATTCCTCTTGTAAGTCACTGTAATTGATTAAGTGCGATCGTACCAACTTTGCAGCGCCAAGCGGTGAACTTCCCGCCAGCTAATATTTTTAATTCGGGCAATTTCCGCGCAATCTTCGTATTCCGGCTGCACATTAGTAATCGTTTGGCCAGACTTCGCAACTTTTATCTTGACTTCGCCGTATTCTGTTTTAACTGTCTGGATTTCTCGGTGTAAAATAGTTCTTTGTTGAGTCGATCGCCTAATTCCCAGAGTAGTAGTCTCGCGAAAAATAACTGCTTCGCAAGCATCCCCAAATTCGGGATGACAAATCGCAGTTAACAAAACCCCCAGCCGCGACTTTTTCATCACAATTGGGGCAGTGAAAACATCCAGAGCTCCGGCGGCAAACAAAGCATCAAAAACATAGCCGATCGCCTGCGGACTTAAATCATCAATTTGCGTTTCCAACACCGTAATAGTTTCTATGGAATTGGTAATCGGTAATTGGGAATCCGTAATTGGGAATTGAGTATTGTTTAAAAACTTCCCTCTTCCTTCTTCCCTCTTTCTGACATCCGTTACATCCGTTACATCCGTTACAGAATCCGTTGCCGAACTTCCTTCTTCCTTCTCCCCAATCCAGAGGCGCAAAATATTAGGAATTGCCAGCATTCGAGAACCTGCACCCAAACCGATCGCCTGAATTTGCATCGGCGGTGGCGGGCCGAAAGCAGAGGCGAGAGTACAGGCGATCGCAGTTCCCGTAGGAGTGCACAATTCGCGATCGATCCCATTGCTATAAACCGGCACTCGGTGCGTTTCCCACAACCGCATCACCGCCGGCGTCGGCACCGCTAACTTACCGTGGGCCGCCTTCACCGTACCTGCACCAGTCGGCATCGCCGAAAAGTAAAATTCATCAATATCCAACCAATCCAAACCCAAACAAGTAGCGACAATATCAATAATTGCATCCGTCGCCCCCACCTCGTGAAAGTGAACCTCGCTTGCGGGGATACCGTGTACGGCACCTTCTGCCTCTGCTAATTTGCCAAATACGGCCAAAGTCCAGGCTTCCACGCGCGGTGGCAATTTTGCAGAGACGATGATTTGCTCAATTTCTGGCAAATTGCGGTGATGAGTGTGGCTAATTTCGGCATCTGCTTCGCCGTGACTGTGAGAATGTTCTTCCCCGTGATGATGGTGATGGCGGGCATCAAAAGTCGGGGATTCCGTTTCCGATGGATCGAGTTCTGTAGCGGGATTTTCTGGTTTTAACGACAAATCGGCGCTTAAATCGACATAAAATTTAGTTGCTTGTTGAGTATTCCGGTGGACTAATTCCGTCCGCAACTGGTACTCTGTCGAAATGCCGAGCAAATTGAGTTTTTCGATTAGGTATTCTAAAGGAACGCCAGCGTGGACGAGAGCTCCGATGCACATATCGCCAGCAATGCCGGTTGGACAGTCAAAATAAGCTATTTTATTCATTGTTAACAATTAATTTTCAGTATTGATTGTTTCACTCGATATTTCGATCGCCCACTTAGCCTGCAATATCTTAACATGGCAACTATTTACGAAGTGCATCCAGTTGCACCCCAAAGAGACCGGATCGAGAAGATTACAAAAGCTCTAAAAGATGGGGCCGTGATGCTTTATCCGACAGATACAGTTTACGCGATCGGCTGCGATCTCAACTCCAAGTCTGCAGTAGAACGAGTCAGGCAGATCAAGCAACTCTCCAATGATAAGCCTTTAACGTTCCTGTGTTCTTCTCTGTCAAATATCACCGACTATGCTGCCGTCAGCGATGAAGCATACAGAATTATCAAGCGGTTAATACCGGGGCCTTATACATTTCTGCTGCCAGCTACCAAGTTAGTGCCACGGTTGGTAATGAACCCAAAACGGAAAACCACTGGAATTCGCGTTCCCGACCAGCGGCTTTGTTTTACACTGTTGGAAGCCTTGGGAAATCCAATTATTTCAACCTCTGCTCACATTACCACGGACGATGAAGGTGCAGCACCGGTGCCGGCAGCAAAAGCAGAAAGCTTTGGCAAAGCTGAACTTTTTGACTGTTTTTCAAAGTTAGTAGATGTCATTGTGGATGACGGTTCCGATCCGGGATATCAAGTTTCTACCATTCTCGATTTGACCGAAAGCGAACCGATTGTTGTTCGCCGCGGTTTGGGATGGGAAGCAGTCGCCGTTTGGGAAAAAGATTAAATTTATAAGGGGCCGGTTAAGCACTAAAGTTGCCCAAAGCCAGCCCCATTTTTTATTTCAAAACTGCTTTAAGCCTCTACCTTAACTCCTTTCCAAAAAGCAATATATCCGGCAATATTTTTAGCAGCATCTTTTGGAGTAGGATAGTACCACGCAGCATCTTTATTAACTTGTCCGCCGACTTCGACACTGTAGTAACTAGCAACACCTTTCCAACCGCAAGTAGTGTGAGTGCTGCTATCCTTGAAATACTCACGGTTGATGGCATCGGCGGGGAAATAATAGTTGTTGTCTACTATTTCGCACTTGTCGCTCTCTGCCAAAACGGCACCATTCCAAATTGCTTTCGGCATCAGTTTTTCTGCTTAAATTGAGATTCTCAATTATTGTAACTGTATTTGTGCTCAAAAGGCATAGAATAGTTGAGAAGCCAACAACCAACTACTGCAAATGTCAGCGTCTCATCCGCCAATATCTTCTGTGCCACTGTCCCTGGAACAAGCTCTTAAACATTTTTTTGGCTATGACTCTTTCCGCCCGGGGCAGCAGGAAATTGTCGAAGCTGCTTTACAAAAACGGGATATGATGATTGTCATGCCGACGGGCGGTGGCAAGTCTTTGTGTTTTCAATTACCGGCACTGTTGAAACCGGGATTGACAGTGGTTGTGTCGCCGTTAATTGCTCTAATGCAAGACCAGGTGGAAGCTTTGCAGGATAATGGAATTGGGGCGACTTTTCTCAACAGCACTTTGAGCTCTCAGGAAACCCGATCGCGCGAAACAGCAATTCTCGAAGGTAAGATTAAATTGCTCTACGTTGCACCCGAACGCTTGCTCGGTGAGAGATTTTTACCGTTTTTAGATATAGTAGCAAATAAGTTAGGAATTTCGGCATTTGCGATCGACGAAGCCCACTGCGTTTCGGAATGGGGGCACGACTTTCGACCAGAATACAGGCAAATGCAACGAGTGCGCGATCGATATCCCGACATTCCTATTATGGGACTAACCGCCACCGCCACCGAGCGCGTCCGCCAAGACATCATCCAGCAGCTAACTCTGCGAAATCCCTACATCCACGTCGCCAGCTTCAACCGCCCCAATTTATACTACGAAGTTCGCCCCAAAACCAAGCACAGTTTTGCCGAAGTTTTGCAAATTATCCAAAAAAAAGGCGGTTCGGGAATTATCTATTGCCTCAGCCGCAAAAAAGTTGACGAAGTTGCCTATAAATTGCAACAAAGCGGCATCCAAGCCTTACCCTACCACGCCGGCATGAACGATGTCGATCGCGCCACCAATCAAACGCGCTTCATTCGGGACGACGTGCAAGTAATGGTAGCCACAATAGCCTTCGGTATGGGCATTAATAAACCAGACGTGCGGTTTGTAATTCACTATGACTTACCCAAGAATCTCGAAGGATACTATCAAGAATCCGGTCGCGCAGGCCGAGACAACGAACCCGCCCATTGCAGCTTATTTTTCGGCTACGGCGATGTCAAAACCATCGACTACATCATCGAGCAAAAACCCGATCCGCAAGAACAACGAATTGCCCGCCAACAGTTGCGTCGAGTAATCAACTATGCAGAATCTACCGATTGCCGTCGCACAATCCAGTTAAGTTATTTTGGCGATTCATTCCCCGGAAACTGCGGGACTTGCGATAACTGTTGCAACCAAAAACCAGTAGAAGATTGGACGATTGAGGCAATGAAATTTCTTTCTTGCGTCGCCCGATGCCAAGAAAAATTCGGCATGAATCATATTATTGACGTGCTGCGCGGTTCAAAAAATCAAAAAATATTGCAATACCAGCACCACCAACTTTCTACTTACGGAATTGGCAAAGATAGAAGTGCTGACGAATGGAAAAAATTGAGTCGAACCCTGTTAAATAAAGGTTTGTTAGACGAAAAAACAGACGGATTTCCTATTTTGAAACTGAATGAAAAAAGTTGGGAAATTATGAAACGTCAGCGCACAGTTGAAATCGCCATTGAACCCCAGCGAGAAGTACAGGGAAAAGTTCGGTCTTTGGCAGTAGAAGTAGAAGCTTTATTTACCATACTGCGGACGCTACGCAAGCAAATTGCCGACGAACAATTTGTGCCACCTTACGTAGTTTTTGCCGATAAAAGCTTGCGAGATATGGCAGAAAAACGCCCGCAAAATCTCACCGAATTCGAGGAGGTTTACGGCGTTGGTAGCAACAAGCGAGATAAGTACGGTAAAGTTTTCTTGGAGGCGATTCGCGCTTTTTGCCAAGAACAAGGATTGCCAAGTGGAGCTGCATCTTCTGATGTCGCTAATCTTCCCAATCTTTCCAACGTTGCGTCTTATTCGCAGATGCAAACCTGGGAATTATACCGACAAGGTTTGACAGTTCAAGGAATAGCCAATGCACGGGGTATGAGTCCTAATACTATTTCTGGGCATCTGATAGAATTGATGGAAATGGGCAGGGAAGTTGATATAAATTTATTGGTTGAATCGGAACGCCAGCAGGCGATAGTGTACGCTCTTGAAGTTATGGGGGATGAAAAACTGAGAGCAATTTATGATTTTTTAGAAGAACGTTATACGTTTGAGGAAATTAAGTTTGTGCGCGCTTGGTGGCGACAAAATTATGTAGGTTTTTAACCGCAGATGTATGCAGATGAACGCTGATGGACGCAGATAATTAATAGATAGGAAGGAAAAGTGAGACTTACAAAAGTAGCTTTTGAGGATAATATATTAGATGGGCGTTTTTAACCGATATATTTTTTCCATTTGGCTTTGCTGGCTGGCGTATATGGGGTTGGTAAAACTCAAATTTCCAAAGTAATTTTAAGAGCGCTATAAGTCAGTAAGCTTGGGGTAGCTAAGCGTCTCATTGTTCGCTATTCTTCGCGCAGTTGCGAGGGTACGAAGCAATCCCGAAGCAATCGCCGAGACTTTCTTCACTTCTCAATTTTAGTGAGTGGCGAGGGCGATAAATTACCTTTTTAACTGAACATTATTGAGCTATAAGTACCTCATATAACCACTTTTTAGGTAAGTAATAAGGTGCCAGAGAGGGAGCAATATTTAAATCCACACGCATGAGACTATTTACACTCCCGCACCGCGCCAATGATTGAATAATATTGATGTTGCCGTAAACGATATTAGGTCTCTCTGTCCACCCTGAAATACCCTAAATTTTAGCATTGTATGTGGTTGTGACACAATTATATATAGGGTTTGGGAGGGCGAGAAATTAAGTTTCTACACTTTAGAAGTGTACAACAAATAGTTGACTTCGTTAGCCAACCATTCGTTAAACAGATTGTGCAATATTTCTTGATACCGTTCAGGAGTTAATTCCGCCGGGAGAAACTTTTCAACCAGGAACAAGTGATATCCTAGCTCTGTTTCAATTGGACGAATCACTTCTCCGGGTTTAGCACTAAATACGGCGACGGCTATGTCTGGTTTTAAACCCCACCGATACACCTTGCCTTCGCAACCGCATATATGCCGACGATTTTCGTCAATATCGTAAAGGTGAGCGGCCTCAAAAAAGCTGATTTCTCCTTCTTGAATTTGATAAAATAGTTCCTGAGCAAGCTGCGGGTTTGCCACAATTATTTGATAAAGAATTATTTGATCAAATTGCAATTTGTTTTGAACAAAAATCTTTTCTACTTCTTTGCTGAACAAGTGTTCGGCTAGTTTTTGGCTGAGGAGCCGATCGCAAATTCCGGCTTCTAAATCTTCTACAGAAATCATCTGATCGACCAGCCAAGCAATCGTATCCGCCGCTTTCTCCAAACGCTTCTCGCGGCGGAGTTGGTCGCCCACAGCTTGAATTTCGTCGGGAGTCACAGTTAACCCCCGTTCCCTGGCTGCTTTCTCAATAACTTTTTTATGCAAAACCTTTTGACTAAATGTTTTTAATTGCATCTCTTGTCTGAGTTGTTCAATGATTTCACTTGATTCAATTAATGGCCCGTAAAAGTCCTTCATCTTTCTCTTTCAACCTATATAAATTTATTAACTTCATCCCCGACGATTCCTGCGGGGTAGTTGGGGTTAACGGTTAACGATTAGCTACAAGATGTCATTGGGCAAACTAATAAAATCAGCATTGCTCAAAGTTGTTGCACCCGCTGCGTTAACTGTTCCCAAAACAACCGCTAAAATTCGATCGCCATTATTTGAACTAAACTTGACCAGAGTCGCGTCTGTCGTACTGTTACCATCAGTATCAAACGCGACGAGTGTCAAGTCTCTTACCGCAATTCCCCCTATCAGCCCAATTCGATCGCCTTCAGCGGGATTGAAATCAACGACTCGATCGGCTAACAATAGATTAGCTGCTGCACTCGCTGTTTCGGGTTGAAATGCAAAGGTATCAGCGCCGCTACCTCCAATCAATGTATCGCTGCCAAAGTTGCCGCAAAGAAAATCGTCGCCGTTGCCACCACTCAGCAAATCTTGACCTTTTCCTCCCCGCAAAGTGTCGTTTCCATCGCCTCCATCGATCGCATCATTACCTCTGTTACCTGTGACAATATCGTCGCCGCTTCCTGCAAAAATTCGATCACTCCCGCTATCGCCAGTAATCACATCGCTCTCATTGGTGCCGAGCCAATATCCGTCGCCGTTGCTGTCGATCGTACTCTCGTCGCCAGTACCCGTACTCTCTGGAGAGAAATTAGAAGGACTTGAATTGCTCGAAGTGCCCCCAGTCACGGGGGTGAACGTTGAACCGTCATTATTTGACGGTGTGGGTGTTGGCGCTGTGGGTGTTGGCGCTGTGGCGTTAGTAGTTGGGGGCGCCACTGTAGAAGCACTCGCTGTCGCGCTGCCACTGCTAGATGTAGCCCCCACAGCGTAAGCAGTCTCACTACTTGTACTGCTTCCCGTCGGGGAAGTTGCTGTCGCGCTGCTGGTACTGCCTGCACCGCTGCTATCGACAAAGGAACTAGACTTGCTGGAACTGCTGCTGCCGCCACCAAGGTTATTCGCCAACGAATTCAAGGTGTTTAAACTATTGCTGTTTCCAACAATATTATTTAAGGGCTCAGGAGCTAATAAATCTAATGGAGGCATCGCGATTTATCTCCTTTTACCTGTATGTAAAGACGAAAATCACTTGCACGAGCGCCGACATTGCGAATCTCAATGAATGCCAATGTAGGATTTTAAAGAGTGTGCAACAATTGCTTTTGACTTCAGACTAAAGACTGAAATGTTTTTAATAAATGAACCTTGGTGCATCCAGAAAATAGGACGGGACAAAATTGTTACCAATACCAATCTGGGCGATCGGTACTGATTGCCAATGGCATTTGATTTAGCCATCACCATCACTCTCAAAAGGCTTGTATAAATTTAAACTGCACGTTCCTTGCACTCGCCCGTACTCAAAAAGTATTAGGGCGGACTGCTAAAGATGAGCAAAAACCGTGTTTTATTGCGATTTACCTCAATATATCTGGACTAATTAGAGGTATGTTGCCAATTTGGCAGATTTGTTTGAAATTATAAGACTTACGCAATTTTTCAACTTTTTACACTCTTTGTATCCGGGCGGGCGCTTGCTGGCTGATGTTGGGCCTCGATCGACACACCGCTGTTCCCGTTCCTGAAGTGTGATTAACAGAGCGGGGTTTGGCAGCAATGTGATGACTGTGGTTGAGCGGATGGGAGGGGACTTGAAACGGCGGTTGGAGGGGCTTGCAGCAGCCTGGAAGGCGACGGATTTAGCCGATTTGAATACGATCGCGATCGAATGGATGCGGAGTCATCGCAGGTGCAGGGCGATCGCGATCGAACACCACCCAATTCAATGGTGGGGAACTAATTAGAATTGGGATTGAGCGAGTAGGGGCGATCTCCTCTTTCCTCGGCTGGAACCCGCTCGTACCCGTGACGCAGAGGTCAATAAATAACTTAAGTCAGAGATGATTAAGCAATATTTCCTGGCTGCCTCACGAGAAGTTTTTAGCAAACTAAATTCATTAAATTGAAGACATACTAGAGCAACTAGATGTTGATGAAGTGCTGCTAGAGCTAGATGATGCAGAACTACTAGAACTGGATTTTGCGTTACTGCTGGAGCTATTAGCAGATGAAACCTTTACAGAAACGCTTTGACTAATTTCACCTCGATCATCGCCAGATACTTCGACTACGCTTTTAGCCTCAGCAATAACTTTACCATCGGGTGAGACTATGCGTTTGACAACAACTTTACAGTCAGTCATGAGTTTAACACCGATTCTTATTGATTAGAAAATTGGCTCAACCATAAATTTATGAGCCGTAGACGCTATTTGCCTACGGCTCGATTTAAAACAAGATTTATGTAGTTGATGACTTTTTCAAAAGCGAAGTAATCAATTACATAAATCACCTAAGTAAGTCGGTGAAAATTAACCAAACTATGTAAGGAAACCTAAAGTCTCTGTATTAAGTTTTTTGTAGGGCTTGACGCCTGAAGCCCTACTACCAAATAGTTATGATTTTTTCTGCCGACCTACTTATTCCAATTGCCACGTGATTTGATGAATTGGAGTTATCTCCTAGCTAGCAGCCGAAAATCCAGTGGAGGCAGAATACTTACCTTCTACAACAGTAGTAAAGATTTGGGTGGAGGTATTTTTCCCAAAAGCTTCAGATTGAGCTGTCGCTAGATTGCCCTTGATGTCAACATATTGCTTGTAAAGCTTCTGCACGTCAAAGCGTTCCTTAACATTTAGTTCGGCATCAACATAGGAGTCGAGGTTGCCGAAAAAGATACCACCAACAACAGCAGAAGTTTCAGCAGTTTCCAAGTAGTTCAGATCGGAAATAATCATGGCTTTTATCCTTTTTGCTTGTGAGTTGTTTGCTAGAAGCAACCTTTGGTTGTTCTGTGTTTAATATAGCTAGGCTAATCAGACCTGTGTTGCCATTTTGGCAGATTAATTTTGACAGGTACTGAAAACGCAAAAGGTAGGCTACTCAATCAACTTGAGTAGGACGGGCATTGCCGAAACAGAGGAATAACTGTATTAGACTCGATCGCAAAGCAGTATAAATCCACAATAGCTAAAATCGGGTTTCTGAGTATAAAGTAATTAATTTCGCTAAGGTTGCCATTTTGGCAGATTTATCGAAAGCGCGGATTTTCGATACTCAAAAACCCGATCGCCCGCGATGAGTCAACCAAACCATTGGTACACCCAACGCCCGCAATCGGGTTTTGTTTCGAGCAACTAATTTACTCGCCCGCGAAATTCAACCAACGTGTCTTTAATGCCCCCAAAAAGCCCTGATGTGGAACATCAACCGTCGGCGTCGAGAGACATGGCTCTTCCTTGACTTCCAGTCCAAAACCTCTGGTATCTGAGTGCAACTCGCTAAAAGCCTGAGTTACAGAACCCCCTCGAACTCCGGCTCGTTTGTCCCTCACCACCTCCAGATGATCTAAATCAGCAATTTTGCCCAATGCAGACTTAGTTTCCGATTTACTCGACTTGCTGATTTGACTGTTTTCCTTAAGCAAGCGGTTGGAAGTACGGTAAGGAATGTAGTCGAGAGGGTTGTAACCCGTGCACCGCAAAAGTAAAAAACAAGCCCAAGAATACTTTCCTGCCAGAATCGCTGAAATTATCTCATCCAATTGTTCGGGTTTGATTCCAACTTGGGGATGATTAGCAGAATGGTGGAATTGGGAAGTCATTATTTTATCCTGTTTTTTGTAAATTAGTTGACAGTTGACGGTTGACGGTTGACAGTTGACTACTGACGGTTGACTACTGACTACTGACTAATGACTAAGTTCTACAAACTCATGCCGCCCTTTTGTAGCTGCTTGAGAGGGTCAAGCAAAATGTCGGCTATGCTGCGCTGGCGAATGACAATTTCCGCAGTAGCTGTTTGGCCAGCTTTGAGTTTCCAGGTTTGATTTTTGGCTTTCACTGAGTCTCGATCGATACTCACTTCCACCCGGTAAAAAACACCCAATCGCTCGTCGGTTTTGGCATCCGGCGAAATAGATAAAACTTTTCCCGGAATCACGCCGTAATTTTGATAAGGAAAAGCATCGAATTTGACTTGCACCGGCATTCCAGTTTTGACAAATCCCGCTTCTCGGTTCGGCAAACTGACTTCCAGCACTAGCGGAGCGTGATTCGGAGTCATTTCTGCAATAGTTTGACCCGGTTGAACTACTTCGCCCGTGTTGTGAATGTTGAGTGCGGAAATCACTCCGCTGACGGGTGCGTAAAGAAATCTTTGTTTGAGCTTATTTTTTGCTTGATCGAGCAGGGTTTGGGTTTCGGCAATTTTGGATTTGACTTGATTTAATTGCATTTCCAACTGCTGAATTTTTTGCTCTTTTTCTAACTGCGTTTGGCGCGCTGCGGCTTGTTTGCTGGCGGCTTCGGCTTGCAGTTGATCGACTTCTGCCAGTTGTTGGGCTAGTTCACCTTGGGTTCTAGAAATGGCGCTAGTTCGATCGCGCAAATTTTGCTCGACTTCAAACAACCTTTCCTTAACTACAGTTGCATCAGAGAGTTGACTCCTAATCTGATCACTTTGTCTGTCGCGCACGGTTTGCTCGACTTCAAAGGCGCGATCGTCAGCCTGAGTTGTCTCTCCCAACTGGCTTCTAATAACGGCATTTTCACTTTCTCGCAGAGCTTCCTCAGCTTGAAACAATACGTCTTTTGACAGCGCTCCTTCATCTACCAAAGGTTTGAGACGCGCGATCCGCTCTTTGTGAGCCACTACTTTTGCTTGCAATTGCGCGAGCAATTCTTGAGTCTTGCGTTGCAACGGTTTCACCTGATCGCGCCGCCCTTGCTGGGAATTAATATCTGTTTTCAGTTGCGAGAGCAAGTCTTGCACATTCTTTTCCAGAGGTTTGAGCTGTTGCTTTCGCGCTTGCTGAGACACTAAATCTGCTTGCAATTGCTCGATTTGAGACTGCGTTGTGGCGGCTGAAGCGCCAGCACGGGCGATCGCAGCTTCAGCCCCCCGCTGGTCCGCAGCAGCAATAGCTTGGCTCGCTTCAACTTCCAGTCGAGTTCTCTCGATCGAACTCATCTCTTGCATCAATTGAATCCGATAAGCGTCCAGAATTTTCTCAATACGCTCCACCTCGCTCTGGGCATTCGCTGGGTCTAATTCGGCCAATAATTGTCCAGCTTTGATTTTTTGACCTTCTTTGATAGCGAGGTTAATAATTTTTCCCGTCTCCGTCGGGTGAATTTTGTAAACAGCGCCTTTGGGAACTAATTTGCCCTGAGCATGACCAACCTCGTCAATTTTTCCCAAAGTTGCCCACGCTCCAAAAGCTACGGAAAACACCATTCCTCCTAATATCAACCGCTGGGGAAAAGATACTGGTGGCTGGTCGAGTACCGAGTGCAAAGAAGTAGACCAATTATTGGCATCAGGCTGCCGTAACTTGGCAATACTGATACCGTCATTAGTTTGAGAGGAGCGATTTTGAGATTCGACAACTTCTAAAGATTTGTCTTTTTTTCTGGGTTCATTTTCTTGCCGAGAAGCTACGCCTCCATAGACTTCACCTATTTCGTTAGGAGCGCACCCTAATTCTTTCTCATCTTGTGAAAACATTGTATTTCCTCCAAGTTAGTCTGTTGACTGTTGGCAGTTGGCAGTTGTTAGGAGCTATCAGTCAGGAGTCAGAAGTTATGAGTCAGGAGTAAGTGATATCATGTCCGGTCGAGCGACCGCGATTTTTGTAGGGGCCCGTGAGCCAACAATACCTGCCAATAATTGATAATCTTAAAAACCCGCCCGACCGGGATATTAGGGTTAATCGATCGGACATGATATGAAAATTATCTTTAGCCTTGTGTTGGTTGCTAATGACTAATGACTAATGACTAATGACTAATGACTAATGACTCATGACTAATGACTCATGACTAATCACTTAAATATCGAGTTGTTGCTGAGCGAGGTGATAGTAAAGTCCGCGTTCAGCCATCAATTCGTCATGGTTGCCTTGTTCGGCTAAAATGCCTTTGTCTAGAACCAAAATTCGATCGGCATTACGCACCGTAGACAACCGATGAGCGATAATAAACGAAGTGCGATCGCGACTAATGCGGGCGAGATTTTGCTGAAACCTGCGCTCAGATTCGGTATCCAGCGAAGAAGTTGCTTCATCCAAAACCAAAATCCGGGGATCACCCAAAAGAGCGCGGGCGATCGCAATTCGTTGTCGCTGGCCCCCAGACAAACTCGTTCCCCTTTCCCCCACAGGAGTTTGATAACCCAGCGGCATATCTTGAATAAAAGCGTGAGCTTCTGCCAACTTCGCCACTTCTATCGCCTCTTCCAAGCTTGCAGAAGCCGCATCGTTTCCGTTTTTATACAGCGTAATATTTTCCAAAATCGTTCCCGAAAACAAGAAACAATCTTGAGGAACAACACCCAACTGAACTCGCAGCGACTGCAAAGAAATGTGCCGAATATCGTGGCCGTCAATGGTCAGCCGCCCCTTTTCTGGATAATAGAAACCTTGCAGCAGTTTTACCAAAGTGCTTTTACCGGAACCGCTGCGGCCGACAATTGCCACCGTTTCTCCAGCTTGCACCTCAAAGCAAAGATTTTGCAGCGTATTGCGTTCCTCATCCTGAGCATAACGGAAAGAAACATTGTCAAACTTGACGTTTCCCTGAATGCGAGGCAGCACCAGCATTGGCTTGTAAGGGCTTTCTTCAGGTTGGGCAGAGAATACATCATCCAAACGCTCGATCGAAACGAGCACTTCTTGAAACTCATCCCAAAGTCCCACCACTGAAAGCACAGGAGAAATCACGCTCCCAATCATCATATTAAAAGCCACAAATTGACCGATCGTCAACTCGTCTTGAATCACCAGCATAGCCCCGTACCACAGTAAAGCCGTACTGCCCAAAGTATTAATCCCACCCCCGATCACCTGCAAAGAATTAGCCAACTTCTGCCCGCGAAATTTAGCATTAATCATGCAGGTTAATTGGTCTTCCCAGCGCCAACGCATTTCTCGCTCAGCCGCAGTTGCCTTAACCGTCGCCACCCCAGTAATCATTTCCACCAAAGATGAATTTTGCTTGGCACTTTCGGTAAAAACCTCCCGCGACACTTTTCGCAAAAAGGGAGTTGCCACTAAAGTCAAAATCACGATCGGCGGAATCAACGCCAGCACCAACAAAGCCAGACGCCAGTTATAGTAAACCATCAGTCCGATGTAAACTACAGCCATCAAAGCATCCAACCAAGCCGTAATAGCTTGGCGAGTCAAAAATGCCTGAATTTTTTGATTTTCCTGAACCCGCGTCAAGATATCACCCACCTGACGAGATTCAAAAAACTTGATCGGCAAACTGAGAGTGTGACTGATAAAGCCGCTAATTAAAGTCAGGTCAATGCGGTTCGACAAATAATCCAGCAAATACTGTCTCGTTGCACCCAACAGCGTTCGCCAAACACTAAACAGCAGCAGTCCGATCGCAAAAACGTGCAGAGTTACTACGCTTTTACTGACAACCACTTTATCGAGAATTACTTGGGTAAATAGGGGAGTAACTAGACCAAATAATTGGAGCAACAAGGAGAGGATCAGAATTTGGGCGATCGCAGCGCGGTAGGGCCAGACTATGCCAACAAAATTTTTAAGTTTGATGCCTTGATGTTCGGCACTGTGATTGCGGTATAGTTCCGCTGTCGGGTCTAAAATTAGGGCGTACCCAGTCCAATTTTCGGTAAAACTTTTAATGCTCATCCACCGCTTGCCGGCAGCCGGATCAGCCACTAAAACCTGTTGATTTTTAAAGCGGTAAACTGCCACGTAGTGATTGCCTTGCCAGTGAGCAATCCAGGGATTTTGATTTCGCAGCGGAGTTAAAGAAGCTCGCACGGGACGGGTTTGAAATCCCATCCTTTCCGCGGCTTTTGCCAGACTCTTGAGCGACGCGCCGCTGCGGCCGATTTCTGCCAATTCGCGCAAGTAATTTAGGCTGAATTTTTTACCCCAATACTCGCTAATCATGGCTAAGCAAGTAGCTCCACAATCTGCTGCGCTCTGTTGTTGAATGAATGGGTGTCTGCTGCTCAACCACCGCCGCTGCTTGGGTTTGGGAAAGCTGATGATTCCGGCTGCGGGTTTTTTCTGAGCAACTGCGGTTAATTTTGATGGCTCGGTTTTTGAGGTAGAGCTGGCATCTTGGGGCGGCGTTACTAAGCTTAAAATTGGAGGTTTGCGGATGATTTTAGGGCGGGAATTGCTTTCGGAACTAATTGTGGCTTGGGCAATTTCCCACTGTTCGCTGCTAAGCTGGTAAATTAGCAGATTTGTTACCGCTCTCCAGTCGCTCTTTACGTCTGAATCTTCCCAGTTACTGCCGATAAGTGGCGGTGCTTGACCTTGAATTTGACCGCTGCGGAGCCAAAAATGATTGTTGGAGTTTTGGCAATGCTCAGCGACGGAAACTCCGGCAGGAATTCGGCTTTCTTCTATGTAAGTAAGTAAGTGCGGCCACAGAAGCTGTTGTTGGTGGGGAGGGAGCGATCGCACATCTGTTTGTGTCTTGAAAAATATTAACCGCTGTCGCTCTTGAAATTCTTGCTGCAAGTGCTGTTGTAGTTGCGGGAATTCTTCTAAAATAAGCTGCATTGTGGTGGCCGCAATTCGACCGATTTGGCAAGTGCCAGCCGCAATTGCCCTGTAAGGCAGTCCGCTTTCAATAAATCGGTTATCTGTCCCAAATATTGCTCCGACTTCCAGTACCACCGCCGAAATTTCCTGCTGTCGAGAGGCTTCTATTGCTAGCAGCCTGACTCTTCCCTCGCAAACTAAATAAAAATGGCGATCGCTCTGTTCTTGTTCAACTAAATTGTGGCTATTATCCGGTGTTTGATATTGAGTGATTTCATCTCCGAGCTGAAAGTCGCAAATTTCACAGGCTGTATTTAATTGGGCAACTAATGTCTGTTCGCCACCGATTTCCCCAAAAATTTTCTGAATAGCCGGGAAATTTTCAAATGATTCTCGGGTTTTAAAAATGGGATTTTTTACCCCTAAGTTGTTTTTCATGACTTACCCTGTCAAAA
The DNA here is from genome assembly GCF_036702115.1 of Microcoleus sp. LAD1_D5. NCBI lineage: Bacteria > Bacillati > Cyanobacteriota > Cyanophyceae > Oscillatoriales > Microcoleaceae > Microcoleus > Microcoleus sp. LAD1_D5. Next base: position 15,918 of record NZ_JAUBSA010000081.1, read on the forward strand.
ATTTGTTTCAATTTATTTGAATTACAACTAACCCGGTTATGAGCAATTTTTATTGGTTTAGTTGCAATTTAGTTGGCTTAAAAACTGTTGGTCGATATGTCCGACTAACACCCCCTTAGTTACGGCATCCCTTCAACGCCTTTAGGATATATAAAATTGCGTTTTTTCAGGATTGTGTGGTGATTACGTAAGTGTGGTTTTGGCTGGCTCTCAGTTTAACTTACAGAATCGTGATTGGGGCTACCTTTAAGGGCAATCTTTACCTAATCTTTATAAAGATACCGTATTATTACGGATAATTATGAAGATTCTGTGAAGGTGGGGAGGCAAATGTTGTGCCCGGTATACGTAGATCTACACAGAAACTGACATTCAGGGTTCAAAAACCATCAATTTTTGACGATCGCTTGTCAAGTCCAGAGCCAGAGCATAGTAAAGAAATATTGATGGCTGTTAGTTTGTAGCAGCAATTCAAGCAATGAATTCACCATCTAATCTGGGTATGTAACGAATTAAAGTAAAGTGGAAAACTCTGCTGTTGATAACGGCCTTCCATTTGGGGGTGACTTCTGTGAGGGCCCAAACCCATCACTATCGATACCCATCACTATCCGTCTAAACCCCGATTAAAAGTATCGGTTTCTCTGCTTAACGAATTTTGTGCGATCGCAGTCAGTGTATTTGTTCTCCAAAAGCATGGAATAGTGTAGAATCCAACAACCAACTACTGCAAATGTCAGCGTCTAATCCGCCAACATCTTCTGTGCCACAGTCCCTGAAACAAGTTCTCAAACATTTTTTTGGCTATAATTCTTTGAGCCCGGGGCAGCAGGAAATTGTCGAAGCTGCTTTACAAAAACTGGCTATGATGATTGTCATCCCGACGGGAAGTGGCAAGTCTTTGTATTTTCAATTACCGACACTGTTGAAACCAGGATTGACGGTGGTGATTTCGCCGTTAATTGCTGTGATGCAAGGCCAGACACTTGTGGCGACTAATTAACTATGCAGAATCCAGCGATTGCCGCCGTAAAATCTAGTTAAATTCTTTTGGGGATGCGAGGAAGGGTACTTTTCGGCACATCTTAGCCGTATCATCTGTTGTTTAGTTCACCCTACTTCAGGCCGTTTCACCTGAGTTCGGCTCAGTCAAGGCAACTGCTAGTAATTGAGCAGCCTGCACGTTACTCATTGCGGCTTCCCAAATGCCTTTTGCACAATAGCTGTAAAAGTTAGGAACAGGCAGAAACAATGAAAGCTACTGGTAAGGTGTATACAATTGATTTGGCTGGAAATCAGTATCAAAGCCCTCGCTACTTGCAAAGTCGGGCCAGGATTAACTCGCTCATCGACCATTATATGTCATTGGAAGTTTTGAGCGATCGACTTTCGGACCTACCCCAGCAATTTTCCACCCCGCATCCTCGCCCTTGGGAACCCATAGATTGGCAAAAAATCAATCGCGACCAAATTATTGGTGTCAAGCCAGAAATCTTTTTACAAATTTTGGCAAGTGCGGCAGAAATTGAAGCTCCCATCCGCAGCTACGGTAGAGAAAGTTGGTGCTACTTACAGCATATTTACCCGCAAATGGCGCGGTTTATGGGAGGAATTTTTGATGCCAATGGCAACATTCTAGAGATAGGTGTTTGGGAAAAAGAAGAACGCCAACATTGCCCGACATTTAGGAAAATTCACCAGCAACTTACAGGGGAAAAACTGCAAGTTAAACCGAACTCTGTGAAGGGCTGTCAATCCACAGGTGACGCTTGGCAAGATACCTACAAACACGTGATTAGTCGCCTGAGTACCGAGTGGGGAGCTACTTCTGTTTATTTATGGTTGATGGTACACTCAACAGGAGCGTTGCAACAGGCAATTTCCCAGCCTTTACAGGATGAGATCAATCATTTGGCTAAGTTTTGGGGTTTCAGCCGCTGGGCATTCTCCCAGAGTTATTTCAATCAACTGAAAGGCTCTACCAAAAACCTGATTGCTTTGCTGAAACACCATCAGATTGAACGCACGCACGGCAACGATGTGTTTAATACTTCACTCAGTCTCAAACAGATTTCTTTGGTGTTGGAATTGACTTTTACATTCACGCGAGTGATGGTGCGTCTGCGGCGCTGGAACCGCGAACTCAGTCGCAGTTATCTCAGACATTTGTTTGGCACTGCGCCGAGGGTTGATGCACCGCGCCAGGTCGCTTAAATCTAAGATATTGCACAAGTTTCAGGAACAGGCATTTTGCCTGTTCCACTCATAGTTCAATTTTATTGTGGGGTAAGGTGCGCCATAAGCACCCAGCTATGTTAAAGTGCGATCGATGTATGTACTCGTTTGCTCGGCATATAGTAGAATTGGTGGAAATAGGGCGGTAATCGGTTTTTGAGGGGATTTTTTAACCGCAGATGCAGGTTGATGAACACTGATAGACGCAGATGATTGAGGGGAGGGGAAAATGAGAATTAAAAAAGTAGCTTTTTGGGATAATTTACGAGAGTGGCGTTTTGAACCGATATATTTTTCCAACTTGGCTTTATTAGTTGGCGTATCTGGTGTCGGCAAAACACAAATTTTGAAAGGAATTTTGAATTTACAACGAATAGCTAATGGTGCTTCATTAAACGGTTTAGCATGGGACGTTACATTCTCGACAGTAAACAATGTAGAGTACCGCTGGCAAGGCGAATTTGAAACGCAAAAAATTCCTGCTATCATTCCTAATGAGGAAGACGAAATTAATAAATTTAGAATTGTGCGAGAACATCTATCCAGAGAAGGAAATGTAATCATAGAAAGAAGCAATAATGAAATTAAATTCAAAGGCGAGATAACGCCCAAATTATCGCCGTTTCAAAGTGCAGTTGAAATCTTAAATCAAGAAGAAGATATTTCACCTGTCCAGCAGGCTTTGAAGGAAATCATTTATAGCGATAATTCTAGCTTGTTAAATGGAATTTATGGTATACCTGTAAGGGTACTATCTATAATTTCAAATAATAATTTTGCTTTGGAAAATCTTCAAGAAAGCGATCTGCCAATTCTTCTAAAACTTGCTTTGATGGCTCGCCATTGTCCAGATATTTTCGATCAAATAAAAACAAAGTTTATCGATGTTTTCGATCAGGTAGAAGATCTTAAAATAGAAGCATTAGAAGATAACGCAAATCCATCTTTCACCCGTTTCCCTATTCAAATAAAAGAAAAAGGTGTTAAGGATTGGATTTTCCAAAACAATATTTCTTCAGGAATGCTGAAAACTCTCATTCATATTAGCGAACTATACTTGTCGCCAGAAGGCACTGTAATCCTGATTGATGAATTTGAAAACAGCTTAGGGATTAACTGCATTGATGTTGTGACAGATTTGATTGTGGAAAATAGAAATATCCAATTCATTCTTACCAGCCACCATCCCTACATAATCAATAATATTGGGATGGAACACTGGAAAATAGTCACTCGCCAAGGTGGGGTGGTAACTGTGAAAGATGCTAAAGATTTGAACTTGGGAAAATCGAGGCATCAAGCTTTTATGCAACTAATTAATCTTGAAGAATACAGCGAGGGAATTAAAGTTTGATGAATCTGTATTTTTTGGTCGAAGGAACACAATCTGAGAGAAAAGTTTATCCTGCATGGCTGGCTCATCTTTTACCGGAATTGCAGCGAGTTGATAATTGCGATGATGTGAATGAAAAAAATTATTACTTGATTAGCGGTGAAGGATATCCTTCATTAATATACGATTTTATCCCGCGTTCGATCGCCGAAATTAACTCCAACGGAAAATACAACTATTTTGTAGTATGTCTTGATGCCGAGGAAAATACTGTTGCCGAACTCACAACAGAAATTTATGAGTTTTTAACTGAGCAGAAAATGAAATTAAACCATACAGAACTTGTGCTGATATTTCAGAATCGCTGCTTGGAAAGTTGGCTGTTGGGCAATCGGAAGATTTATGCCCGAAATCCTCAAAACAAACTTTTGTTAGATTATACTAAATATTACGATGTTTCAGTTAACTGTCCCGAAAATATGGGCAGATATCAAGATTTTAATACTCACGCTCAGTTTCACGGAGCTTATTTGAGAGCGTTATTTGAAGCTAAAAATATTACCTACTCAAAAAAACGACCGGGAGATGTACTCAAGCCATTTTATTTGGAACAGCTATTGGCAAGGATTCAAGTTCAGCCAGAACAACTGACTACTTTCCGTCAATTCATCGATTTTTGTAACAAAATTAAACCAAAATTGTCAACTTAAAAGGCAATAAATAAGAGAAAATAAAAATTAAAAGGTAGAGACAGATTCACAAACTGGCCCTACGCAAGCAGATACAGTTAGGATACATTTCATACTAGATTTAGATAAAACACTTTAATCTCGCACAAGTCACAAAAATAACTATGAACAGCACAGCATCCCATACATCATCTGAAATGACCGATCGCGATCGCGCTAACCTCAGCCGCCTGATCGATTACAGTTCCATCCAATCGATACCCGAAATTTGGGCGATCGTCAAACAACAATTCGGTCAAACCGTCGCCCTCCACGACCCCCACAGCCAACCCGAAATCAAACTCACCTACACCGACCTCTACCAACAAATCCAGCAATTCGCCGCCGGCCTCCAAGCCCTCGGCATCGAACCAAATCCCGAAGAAGCAGTCCCTCCCCGCGTCGCCCTCTTCGCAGACAACAGCCCCCGCTGGCTGATAGCCGACCAAGGTATCATGATGGCTGGGGCCGCGAACGTTGTTCGAGGCGCCACCGCCGATCCCGAAGAACTCCTGTACATCATCCAAGACAGCGGCAGCACCGCCTTGGTAGTCGAAAACCTGGCATTACTGAAAAAACTGCAACACCGCCTCCCCGATTTACCCATTCAACTCATCGTCCTCCTCTCCGATGAAGAACCCGAAGCCAGCCCTACCCTAAGCACAGTCAAATTTTCCCAAGTCATGACCACAGGGGCCAACCGTCCCCTCAAACCCACCAACCACAAGCCTCAAACCCTCGCCACCCTCCTCTACACCAGCGGCACCACCGGCAAACCCAAAGGCGTCATGCTGACTCACGGCAACCTGCTGCACCAAGTCACCACTTTAGGCACAATTCTCCAGCCCGAACCCGGCGAATGCGCCCTCAGTATGTTGCCCAGTTGGCACGCCTACGAACGCAGCGTCGAATACTTCCTACTTTCCCAAGGATGCACCCAAATTTACACCAATATTCGCTATTTCAAACAAGACTTTAAAACTTGCAAACCCCATTACATGGTCAGCGTTCCGCGCATCTGGGAATCGATTTACGAGGCTGTACAAAAGCAGTTTCGGGAACAGCCACCTAACAAACAAAAATTGGTGAATTTCCTGTTATCTTCTAGCCAGCAATACATAGAAGCCTGCCGCATTTTCCAAGGATTAACTCTCAGTTTGAAACCGGCTTCTGCTTCCGAAAAACTAATCGCCCGCATCAAAAGCATTCTGTTGGCGCCCGTACACTCCCTCGCCGAAAAATTGGTTTACAAAAAAGTCAGGGAAGCTACGGGAGGACGCTTAAAATGGGCGATTAGCGGCGGCGGTTCTTTGGCCGCGCATATAGACAATTTCTTTGAAATAGCGAATATCGGCTTGTTAGTGGGATACGGTTTAACCGAAACTTCGCCGGTTTTAACTGTGCGCCGCCCTTGGCACAATCTTAAAGGTTCCGCAGGACAGCCGATCGCCCATACGGAAATTAAAATAGTAGACCCAGAAACCAGACAGCAACTGCCCACAGGCCAGCGCGGCTTGGTATTGGGCCGCGGGCCACAAATCATGGCAGGTTATTATCTGAATCCCCAAGCGACTGCCAAGGCGATCGACTCCGAAGGCTGGTTCGACACCGGCGATTTGGGCTGGCTGACACCGGGAAATGACTTAATCTTGACCGGGCGGGCCAAAGATACGATCGTCCTCAGCAACGGCGAAAACATCGAACCCCAGCCCATAGAAGACGCCTGCGTCCGCAGCCCCTACATCGACCAAATTATGCTAGTAGGTCAAGACCAGAAATCCGTCGGTGCCTTAATTGTCCCCAATGCAGAAGCCGTGCAGAAATGGGCAGAAACTCAGACTCCCCCTTTACACGAAATTGACTGGAATAGCAAGATAATTCAAGATTTATTCCGCAAAGAATTGAACCGAGAGGTGCAAAATCGCCCTGGATACCGCGCGGACGATCGCATCGGCCCGTTCCGGTTGATTCAGGAGCCATTTTCGATGGAAAATGGAATGTTGACCCAGACCCTGAAAATTAAGCGCCCGGTTGTGACGCAACACTACCGCGATATGATTGACGGGATGTTTTGAAATATTCGCAGGACTTGGGGAATGGAAAAGAAAAAATTATCCCAACACCCAAGTCCCAAGTCCGAGTCCTCAGTCCTCAGTCCTTAGTTCAGGTTTACCAACTAATGACTAATGCCTAATTCCCAATTGACAAGCAACAACTTTATGGAACCACAATTACTCTTGAAGCGATCGATTAACGTTAAAGTCGTCGTTACTCCCCGCTGGAAAGAAGAAGCTCAACAGCAACTCCAAGCCCAAATCAACCAAATAGACTCTCAGCTACAACAGCTCGAAATGCAAGGGCAGCGGATGGTTTCAGAAATCCAAAAGCAAAATCTGCAGCCCCCAGGCCCGCAAGTAATGCAGCAAATAGAAAACATTCAAGTGCAGGTGAATCAAAGAAAAAGCGAACTGCTAGAACAGAAAAACCAAAACCTGCAACAGCTTCAGCAAGTGCAGGTGCTAGACCTAGAACAAGAAGTGAGTCAAGGTCAAATTGACGGCACATTCACTGTCGGGCTGGGAGAAAACTTGATTCAAAAAATGCAAGTAGAAATTCTCCTCCGAGACGGCATAGTCGAAGAAATTCGAGGTGATATTTAGAAAGTGGTAAGTGGTAATTGGCGATCGGTAATTGGCAATTGATTTAGAGTCAACAGTCACACATCAAGAATGCGAGAGACTGGCATAATAATAAGTATTGCCGGTGGCCGATCGCCAATTATCAATTGCCAAATACCGATTACCTATTACCTATTACCAACACACAAGGACTTTTTACAGATGATTCGCGAAGTTTTCATGCCAGCCCTGAGTTCGACAATGACAGAGGGCAAAATTGTTTCCTGGGTCAAATCCGCCGGAGACAAAGTAGAAAAAGGCGAAACGGTGGTAGTCGTTGAATCCGACAAAGCCGACATGGACGTGGAGTCTTTCTACGAAGGTTATTTAGCAATAATTATCGTACCTGCGGGCGAAGTTGCTCCGGTGGGAGCGGCAATCGCCCTGGTAGCAGAAACGGAAGCCGAAATCGCCACAGCTCAGCAGCAAGGAGCCGCCGCCCCAAGCGCAGCAGCAGCCCCCGCTCCCAGCCCCGCTCCTGTCAGCGCACCTACAGCATCAGCGGGTTTGCAGCAAAATGTCAGCCGCCAAAACGGCCGCAGTGTCGTTTCTCCCCGCGCTCGCAAGTTAGCCAAAGAATTTAAAGTAGATTTGAATTCTCTCAAAGGCAGCGGGCCCAATGGCCGCATTGTCGCAGAGGATGTGGAAGCAGCCGTCGGCAAAGCCCAACCCGCTCCGGTTCAGCAACCGGTAACAGTCCCCGCAGCACCCGCACCTGCACCCGCAGCACCAGCCCCCGCAGCAGCCAAACCCGCCCCCGCACCAGTCCCCGCGGTGGCACTTTCTGGTCAAAGAGTACCGATGAACGCGCTGCAAAATGCGGTGGTGCGGAATATGGAAGCAAGTTTGAGCGTGCCGTCTTTCCGCGTCGGTTACACAATTACTACTGATAATCTCGACAAACTCTACAAACAAATTAAGTCCAAGGGCGTCACGATGACGGCTATGCTGGCGAAGGCTGTAGCAGTAACTTTACAAAAACATCCTCTGCTGAATGCTTGTTATGTGGAGTCGGGGATTCAATACCGCGCTGATATTAATGTGGCGGTAGCGGTGGCGATGGATGGCGGCGGTTTGATTACGCCGGTGTTGCAAAATGCCGATCGCCTCGATATTTATTCGCTCTCCCGCACTTGGAAGGATTTAGTCGATCGCGCCCGCACCAAGCAGTTGAAGCCGGATGAATACAGCACGGGAACTTTTACTCTTTCCAATTTGGGAATGTTTGGAGTAGACAAGTTTGACGCCATTTTGCCGCCGAATCAAGGCTCGATTTTGGCGATCGGTTCTTCGCGGCCACAAGTAGTGGCAAACGAGGATGGTTTGATGGGAGTGAAGCGCCAAATGCAGGTGAATATTACTTGCGATCACCGGATTATTTACGGTGCTGATGCTGCATCTTTCTTGCAAGATTTAGCTAAATTGATTGAGACAAATCCTCAATCTTTGACGCTTTAATTAGTTGGCTGTTGACTGTTGGCTGTTGACTGTTGACGGTTGACAGTCAATGGCTTGCCATCAACTATGTTAAAGGAGCTAATATGGAAAGCTTTTAACAGCTAATAAGCTGTTGCACATTTAAACTGTGATACAAGCATTGCCCTTATTTTTGATTTTGCGACCCCATTTAATTATTAA
>NZ_JAUBSA010000082.1:0-24332 GCF_036702115.1 Microcoleus sp. LAD1_D5
TAGAATTAGTCAAATACCTGGTAGAAAAAACTCACACTAAAACCGGGCTATCTGTAGTTGCAAATGTGCTTAATAAAGTCTATAAAATTGGTCGACAGGTAGCTGATAACTTTAAAAAAACTATGCAAATTACTTTTGATGAATACTTGCCAAAATGGAACTATAGAGCCCTACCTCAAACTTAATACTTCATCAAGTTATTTATTTTTCAGTCCTAAGTGCCTCTTCACGGTCGCTCCTGAGAGCGCGGAGCCACAGGGGAAGCTCCCACTGCCGTCGGAAAATTATGGTTCCGATGTCAGCGGAAACGATATTACGGCTATAGCAATCCTAAAGGGTTTTCGGCGTTGCTGAATCAAGGTATGAATCAACTTTTCGCTTGATGTTACAAAACTCACCCTCAAGCGGGCTTCTAGCAATTGAGAAATCTTGAATTCATACCTGTATTCAGCAACGCCAACCTTGGGCGTTGCATAATTGCGGGATGATTTTGATTGTTTTGTGGGATGGGTGTCCCGCCCGTCTTGTGTATTTTCACAGCAAGCGGGACGCCTAACCCTACTCCCGACAAGAATCATCCTCAAATTATGCAACGCCGTATTTTTTTTAGATGAATGTCATCTACTTCATGGCGATATCAATGGCTACGCTTGGGGTCTATCTGACCTAAGAATTGAAGTCCCAATTACCAATTAAAAAAATAGACAAACTTATTTGGGCGCACGCTCATTATTAAACCAAACAATTCCATGCTCAAGGTTATGAATCTGGTGATGAAAAATCAACAGTTCAATTCATAAAATACTTACCAAATAAATACAAAGAGCGGAGACTTATCTTGATTTGGGATGGAGCTAGTTATCATAGATATGGAGAATTTAGAGATTATTTATCATCAGTTAATCATGACAAAAAACCTGTAAATTGGTCAATCACTTGTATTTTATTTGCTCCCAATGCTCCCGAAAAAAAATCCCGTTGAAGATATTTGGTTACAAGCTAATTTTTTTTTACGAAAGTATTGGTATTTATGTAAGTCTTTTAAGATCATCAAATTTTTGTTTGAGTTTTTCACCAAGGAACATAAATTTGATTTCCCCAAAATCCATCAGTACACCTATACGTAGAAAATCATTTAGGATTGCTATAGCAGCCTTTCCTTTTGTATGGGCGGTCGCTTAGCCCCCAGGGGTGTATTTTCTTCTTAAGCTGTTTCTGATATTTTTTGTCCGTGCAAGGGCAAAATATAACCAAGCGCTTTCACAAACTCTACTCCCAAACTGCGATGCCTAAAAAAAATCTTATCCCGCTATTGCTTCTGTTGGCAGTGCTGTTTACCCTTTACGGTGACACTTTAACTTTTCTCCCCAAACCTGTAAGAGATACTAGCGTGGCAAGCCGAAAGTTCTTCGTCGGGTTGTGGCCAGATTGGTTGAGGCCTAGAGATTTCAACGAGCAAAGGCAACAGGATATTGAGAAATTGCAAAAAAGTCCTAGCCCGAAGCGATAGTTTTGAGCTACCAGAGAGAAACCCGGTTTCTCTAATAATACCTAGCCATTTTCTTGTAGGTTGGGTTAAGCGAAGCGTAGGGTTCGCTTCGCTTAACCCAACAGTACGATTTTAGATTTTGGATTTTAGATTTGAGATTTTTTATCCCATCTCTCATCTGTAATCGATTAAACTTGAGGTTTGAGATTTTCCTCCAAGCGGTAAGGTGCGCAGTGCGCACCCTACATAATTAGGTTATGCGTCCAGACTGTTTTAGATTTGTACTCCCATCTAAAATCTAAAATCTAAAATCTAAAATTGATTAAGCCTGCTTTTTCAACCAGCTAAACATAGCTCGCAAATCTTTACCAACTTCTTCAATAGGATGTTCTGCTTCCTGACGGCGCATGGAGGTAAAACCTGGCTTGCCGGCTTGGTTTTCGAGAACGAATTCGCGGGCAAATTGGCCGGATTGAATTTCGCTGAGAATTTTACGCATTTCGGCGCGGGTTTGATCCGTGACGATGCGGGGGCCGCGAGTTAAATCGCCGTATTCTGCGGTATTGGAGATGCTGTCGCGCATTTTGGCGAGGCCTCCTTCTACTACTAAGTCAACGATAAGTTTAACTTCGTGCAAACATTCAAAATAAGCTAATTCCGGTTGGTATCCGGCGTCAACTAAAGTTTCAAATCCAGCTTTAATTAAGGCGCTCAAACCGCCACACAAAACTACTTGTTCGCCAAAAAGATCCGTTTCTGTTTCTTCGCGGAAAGTGGTTTCCAGGATGCCGGCTCTGGTGCCACCGATACCTTTAGCATAGGCCATTGCCCGATCGCGCGCTTGACCGGAAGCATCTTGATATACTGCAAACAAACTCGGAACACCTTCCCCTTGTTCGTAAGTCCGCCGCACCAAGTGTCCAGGACCTTTGGGGGCAACCATTACTACGTCTACATTGGCAGGGGGAACAACTTGGCCGAAGTGAATGTTAAAACCGTGAGCAAATGCTAAAACATTTCCTTCTGAAAGGTTCGGTTCGATTTGTTCTGTGTAAATAGTTTTTTGAACTTCATCGGGCAATAAAATCATGATGAAGTCAGCGGCGGCTGCTGCTTTGTCTACCGGGTGAACTGTTAAACCCGCGTCGGTTGCTTTGGCTGCGGATTTGCTACCGGGATACAAACCAACAACGACATTCATGCCGCTGTCTTTGAGGTTGAGGGCGTGGGCGTGTCCTTGGGAACCGTAGCCGATGATAGCAATCGTTTTGTTGGCTAAGAGGTCTAGGTTCGCGTCGGTGTCGTAATACATACGGGCCATAGTGCTTGTTTCCTGAGATGCAAATTGGGTGATTGACTGCAAAACTCTGATTTTATCAAAGTAGGGTGCTTTTTTTGCAGAAATTTTTTAGATTAAGATTTGGGCGGGGGAAAATAAAGGCCGATCGCCCTGAATTTCCCAGGGTTTCTCGCCGAGTCTGCGATCGTCAAATATAATTGTCAATAGCGTGCTGTGCTGTTGGAAAAACCTCACATCTTGCACCATTCTCAAGAACAGGCAAGATGCCTGTTCCACAAAGAGTAAATTTTTTTGTGGAACAGGCATCTTGCCTGTTCATAAAAAGCTTATTTAAAATGGTGCAACATCTCAGAAAAACAAAATTAACTAACTTTATTCAGATGAAAATAGAAGCAATACATCATGTGGCGATTATTTGCTCGGATTACGAAGCATCAAAAAAATTTTATGTAGAAGTATTGGGATGTTCCATTATCAAAGAAACTTTCCGAACCGAGAGGAATTCTTACAAACTAGATTTGCGAGTCGGAAACGGCGACACTATCGAGCTTTTCTCATTTCCCCATCCTCCTGAAAGAATTAACAATCCTGAAGCTTGTGGTTTGAGACATTTAGCTTTTGCAGTTGAGGACATAGAAGCATCAGTTGCTTACTTAAAATCCCAACAAGTAGAAGTAGAAAACATTCGCCTGGACGAGATTACAGAAAAACGGTTTACATTTTTCCGAGATCCCGATAACTTACCGTTAGAAATTTATGAGATTTAGAGCGACAGTAAAATCAGAAAAACCTTAGCATAAAAGATAAAAAATGGACTATATCATCAGAAACACAATCACGGTCGGAGTGCCTGCTTTAATGCTATTTATAGCCATAGTAGCTACAGGTAAAACAGGTGACGCCGCCGTTTGGTCGGGCTTGGTCAAAGTCGGCGGTTCCTTTGGTATGCTGATCGGTTTAGGTGTGTTGGTATTTGTAGGATTTGTTGCCAATTCATTTAGTTATTTTGTGATAGATAGCTTGCTGGTGAGATTTTATCAAAAGCGGCGAGAGTTGGAACCGCCAGAACAACTGGTAAGAGAAATTGATAAGTTGCTGATTACCAACGACCTTAAAATCAAGCTCAAATGGGCGGTGATGCACAGCATCCCTAACCAAAACCTTAGCTTAAAGCACATAATTTTAAAATGGTTTATTATCGCAGCAACTGTAAATGCCGTATTGTCAATAGCCGGGTATTTGGGAAAATTTAACATTTTTTTTGAATTGAGTTCTCATTTTAAACTACAATATCTGCTGGTTGGTTTCTCTACTTTTATATTCTTCGCTCTGGTGCGCTCAAAAAAAAGATGGTTGTGGGTGAGCGCATTTTGTATTATCCTTAACTTGGCGGAAATTGTTCCTTGGTATTTTCCAGCGCCCGCCTTTGCAGGAGCAACTCCCGCACACAACTTGCGGATTTTGCATTCAAATGTTTTAAGGAGTAATCGGCGATATTCTGAGGTGATATCGCTGGTTAAAGCAGAACAACCGGATATCGCGGTTTTTGTAGAAGTCAACTCATCTTGGGCAAAACAGTTATCGGTTTTAAGCGAGATTTTTCCTTACTCTTCTACCCAGCAAGAATCTGAGAGATTTGGCAGTGCAATATACAGCAAGCTGCCTTTAGAAAATTCTTCGGTTAAAGCCTTTTCAAGTCAAAGAAAGAGCTTGTCGGTGGATGTTAAATTTCAAGGTAAAGTCATTTCTCTGATGCTTGTTCATCCGACTGTGCCGATCAAACAGGAGAGTTTTATCAATCGCAATAAACAGCTAGCAGCCATCGGCGAGTATGCAGCCCAAGTAAAAAATCCGCTGATTGTGGTTGGGGATTTCAATACCACAATGTGGTCGCCATTCTACAAAAATATGGTAAAAACCGGAAACCTGCGAAATGCGCGATCGGGCTTTGGCATTTTACCGACTTGGCCGACTTTTATGCCGCTGGCTTATATTCCGATCGATCACTTTCTAGTCAGCAAAGAAATTGGTGTGTTGAAGATTCGTACTGGCCGCAATGTCGGTTCGGATCATTTGCCGTTAATTACAGATTTGGTCATTTGAAGGCAGGATTCAATATTTTCTAACAAATTATTGATTAACTGGATCTGGTATTGCTGAATATTGGTTTGTAGCGGTTCTTTGCTGTCTTGAAAACAGATAACTTTTCCGGCGATTTCCTTGTAGTGTTGCAGCATGGAAAAAGTATCGGTACTGAAGCGAGCGAGATAGTTTTTAGCAGCCTCGCTGCAAATTTCCGTTACTTGATTTAGATAAGCTTCTGACGATTCAGGCGGCTTTTCATTCCCAGTTCTTTTATTCAAAATATAGCTAGCACCGCCGACTACTGCAGCTCCCACAGGCCCGCCCAATAGCCAACCTAAGCCGGTGGCGATCGCCACTGGAGTCACTTCGTTGTCGATCGACTTTTGAGCTGGAGGTGGCGGCGGTTCCGGTAAGCTGACTTGTGGGGATGGAGGAAACGAAATCAAAAGTGCGATCGGCTGTTCTTTCTCAAAGAATTCGCAAGCTTTATTTACCCATTCTGCGATGGTTTGCTGCTGATGTAACGCCTCTCGCTGAAATTTTAGCTTCCACGCATCAAAACTCCCTTCCTGGAGCGACAGCGCCATTTCCGATTGATACCGCTGCAAAAGTGTGGGCTGGTAAAGCCAAATCTCGAAGTCGGAAACGCTGGCTTGAAAGCCTTTTGATATCAGTTTTTCTGCTTTTTGTTTGATTTCAATTTTGTCTTTGTGCTTTTTTTGAGCTGTGGCTATTTCTGCGGTGACAGTTTCAGCTTTGGCTCGGAGAGAGTGGCAAATTTTAGTAGCTATAGCTTCTATTCTGGGCAACTTAACTGCTAGTTGTTCCTGTTGATCTGCCACAATACTTTGCAAAGCCGATTCAAAGCTGGCAATTCCTGTAGTTTGGGCTGCGGCCACATCTCCTTTCAGCCTCGCCCTCAAAGCCGGCAAAGCATCGACGCGGTAGATATTGCTGATATTGTTCGGCAAATTGGAGCGAAAACTTTCGGCAACAAACAACAAGCGATTGTAAACTTGTTTTTGGTCGTCTGGTTCGAGTAGATTGAGAAAATTGGCAACAAAGACTACAGTGTTGATGTTGCGATCGCTCAACCAATCTCTCAAGTTCTCCCGTTCGCCTAAAGTCATCAATTTCCGAGCATCTAAAACCTGCACAACCAAATCAGCCGTTAGCAATTTATCTCTTACTAAATTATCCTGTTCTTCCCGGTCATTGGTTCCCGGCAAATCCAGCAATTCCACACCGGTTTGCAGGAATGGATGGGGACAGTAAACATTCACGGCCGCCACATCATCCCGCATTTGTCTCGCGTCGTCAAGGATGGCGTACCGTTTCAACACATCAGTCCCCGGTTCGCTAATTTCCGTGCCGTCTTTCAGGGTAATTTTTGCGTACAATTCCTCGCCGTAGTTGACATAAATAGCAGCACCTGTAGTGGGCACTAGGTCGATCGGCAAAGCACGATTTCCCACCAAAGCATTGAGCAAAGTTGACTTGCCGTAATTAAACGGGCCAAAGACAGCAATTTGAAAAGTTGGTTTGGCGAGATAGTCGCAGATTGAGGTGGTATCTCGATACAGTTGGGAGTTTTTGTCAAGTTCGAGAATACCGAGTGCTGATTTGAGATAGTCGGTCAGGTCTTGATAAATTTCGGGTCGTTGCATATTGTTGTTTTATTTCAAGCGGATGCTAGAAAACCTTGATATAGTGATTCAATACTCTGCGACTCGGCAGAAACATCAGCCTCCAATTTTTTCAACCGCTGCGATTCAGCCTGACAATTAATCTCGCGAGATTCCTTTTGTTCAAGCAAATTATCCAACTCAGATTTCCGAGAAGTAATATCAGCATTCATGCGATCGCCCACTTCTCGCCCGTAAACATCAAAACACTCTTTCACAGCATCGTGAATCGGCTGCCACTGCTCTTGAGCCACCTGCGGCAGATATTTCACTAGCTCTTTTTTCGCGGCTTTCACCAACTGTTTATGAGCTCCGTCTGCTTGCAAAACCCCAACACCCATTCCCAACAACGCCAAGTACAGCGGCCCCAAAACAATCCCCGTAAAACTAGCAAGAATCGTACTAACGCTTAACACAGTAATTAAGTTGAGCAGGATATTTTTCCAATCAAAACCCGCTCCTGCCATTGCTACGCCCGCCAGATTTCCGGTCGTTAACGAGAACAATCCCATCGCCCATTTTGCCCAAGCGGGCGAGTTATCTTCGTTTGAGTTGCTGACTGCTGCTGGTATTTTTTGCCCAGTCAGTTTTTCTGTAATTTTTTCAGTCACTTTCGTGTAAGATTCTCCGTAATTTGCCGCACTTTGTGAGAGTTGCGAAAATGCTGAATTCATCTCTTGTTCTGCTGTGAGAGTCCAAGCTGCTAGTTTGTCGTTTATGTACTGCTCGAATGCTCGTTTGAGCGATGCTTCAAAGGCTTCTCGCTTGCCTTGGCTGAAGAAATCCAGAAATCTCAGCTCTGGTTGATACCGTAAGAAATCTGTTTCAAAGGTATTTTCTAAGTTAAGAACGTAGGCGCGGAAAGAATCTGCGATCGCCCGCGATTTACTATCTCTAACTTCGATAATTTCTTGTTGAAACTCATCGCGAATGTGAGTCAGCTTTTTAAACTCCGGCTCAACTGAATTAATCTTTTCCTTCAATTCATTGACATCGCGATCGAGTAATGGTAAGCGGCGCCCAACAGCTTCGCGGACACGAGCCGAAATTTGACGCGCCAAAGTTCTCGCCGGACGCAATTCCGAAATCGCCCTTTCCTGCGTCAAAAACGTATTTAGTGCCGCCATAAACTCGGGAAAACCAGTTCCTGCCAAATCCGCATCCGGGTTTTTCATCCGCAACCTGAGCGCCTTAATTGAGGTAATTGCAAACACTCGCTCGTCGTAAATATCGTGTCCTTCTGTTAAACAATATTCAGCCAAATTAGCTTGAAAAACCCGCCGCAGTTTCCCTTCTGCTTCTGCTAATTCTTCAGGATCATCCGGATCAATCAAGCTTTCCTGCACCTGATCCCAAGCATTGATCAGGAAAAAAATGCTCAAACCGCGACCTTTGATGTAATTTTCTAGATAGCGTCTTTCACCCATTGTGCAAGGCTGAGTTGCCCTGAGTACAAACAAAATAGCGTGGCAGTTGTTGATGTAACCGAGAGATAATTCATTGCGGGCTTCGGTATCGTTCAGTCCGGGACTGTCTACTATTTCTATGCCTTTTTCGAGCAAAGGTAAGGGATATTCTACTACGGCGCAGTCGATATCGGGAAATGCTGGTTTCTTTTCTTCTTCTAAGCGTTTTGCCTCAGCGGGGTCAATTGTGTAGTTCTGTTTAAAACTTTTAAAATCTAGCTGTTTTGGGCTTTTGCCGTCATTGAAATAAACGGTGACTTTTTTTTCGGAACCATAGCGCAAAATCGTCAGCAAAGCTGTACAGGGATTTACATCGCTGGGCAGTAAGTTTTCGCCGATTAAGGCATTGAGAAAAGTGCTTTTTCCGCGTTTCATGTCGCCTAGCACTAGCAGGCGAAAGACTCCTTGGCGCAAGTTTTTACTGGCGACATCAATGTCGGCGTTGTCTGTTTCTAAACCGAGTTTTCCCGATGCTTCTCCTCCTGCTAATTCTGATTGGTTGATGGCTGTGGCGATGTTGCTGAGGCGAGCGGCAATTTCTCGGCGGACGGCGGCTACTCGCTCTAAATCGTTGAGAAAGTTGCTAGTTTCTACTTTAAGGTTCATGGGTGTTTCCTGATAGTTTCCTGCTTGAGCTTTTCAACTTTTGTCTTCTTCAATAAACATTTTGTAAGCTATCAAAGCAATGCCTCCCACTATCAGCGCGGCGGCCAGCCAAGATGCTATGCGAACTGCAACGATAACAGCAATGACAATGCCTGTAAATTGAGCGGCTGCTATAATTTTTCGGCGCCACTGTTGGAGTTTGCCGTTAACTTGGCTGTCTGGTTCTTGGTACTTGCTAGTTAGATGTTCGGGTACTGAGCGGTCGATTTCGGCTTCTAGTTCGCGGAGCCGAAGTTCTTGTTCGCGCTTCCGTAGTTCTTGTTCTTTGTGCCGGAGTTCTCGGGCTTTTTTATCGGGAGAATTCATACATTTTCGCCTGTTTTGCGCTAGAAAAATGTGTTATTTATTGTCAATGTTGCTGACCGATAAGTTCTCTACGACTGTAACTCACATTTTCCGCTGTGTCGAGAAATGTTAAGAAATTTTAAAAAGGGCGATTCCCTACGGGATAGCTACGCTTCACGACCTTTTAAGCCGATCGCCCTACGCCCTAGACTAGCCGCTGCAAATCCTCAATAGCCTTCGGGCCCGATAGTAGTGCGATCGCACTCCGCTTCCGACAAATCAACCAAGCGCGATCGAAATAAGTTGCAGCCCGCTAATTGAGCCTTGGTTAACTTTGCTTTCTCCAAATTAGCTCGGCTCAAATCCGCATATCTCAAATCGGCATTCGTCAAATCTGCATTGTACAAATCCGCACCTTGCAAATTGGCTTTCTGCAAATTAGCACCTTGCAAATTGGCGTGACGCAAATTTGCTCTTGATAAATTTGCTCTTGATAAACTTGCTTCCGACAAGTTAGCTTGATAAAGTTGAATGTCGCCCAATTCAGCCTCTTGCAAATCAGTTTTATAAAGATTGGCTTGCGTCAAATTTCCGTAGGGCAAATAAGCTCGCCTCAGAACGCTACCAGAAAGATTTATTTCTGTCAAATCTGCTTGAAACAAGTTATTTTCACTTAAGTCAACGGCGTTAAAGTTTCGCTGGCCCTCAGCATACTGAGCAAGCAATTCCTCAGCGCTTAGCTTTTGCATTTTCACTCCTCATGACGACAGCTACTGCAGCCAATCCATAACTGTAATTAATGGTTATTATTCTGCGTATTTATACTTAGGTCTCTTATTATGTTAAGCTTGTGTAACAACAGTCGCATTTTTTCTAAGATTTTTTTTATATTTGTAAATTTCTGCCTTGCTCGACCAATAAGCGGTTAGTAATGTCAAGATCGATCGAGAAACCAAAGCGAATCCTCTACTGAAATATGCCAGAACTTCCTCTCTCCATTGCTCAGCACTACCACGAACGGACAAAATACGACCCTGAAACCATTGCCGCCAAAAGCAAACAGCTAGATTGGACAGAGCAACCTGTGCCTTTCAAAGAATATAAAATTGGAGCGTATTTTGACCTCAAGCCTTATCTAAAAGACCCCTCGGAGGATGCCGATGCCGATCCCGATGCCGCTTGGTGGCATCGGTTATCGAGCTTGTTGCTGTGCAGCTACGGGTTGACGGCGAAAGTGCAGACGGTAGACGACAGCTACCTGTATTTGCGATCAGCACCGTCGGCGGGTGGACTCTACCCAGCAGAGGTTTATTTAATCTCCCGTGGCACTGCCCAGTTGCCGGCCGGACTCTACAACTATCAGTCCAGAACTCATTCACTGGTTCATTTTTGGGACAGTCAAGTTTGGCCGACATTGCAAGCAGCTTGTTTCCAGTCGCCAGCGCTAGAAAACACCCAATTGGCGATCGCCATTACCACGGTTTTTTTCCGTTCTTCTTGGCGTTACGAAGACCGAGCTTATCGGCGAATTTTTCTAGACACCGGCCATTTATTGAGCAATATCGAGTTAGCTTGCGCCGTCAACGATTACCGACCTCACCTGATTGGAGGATTCGCCGACGAAGCTGTCAATGAATTACTATACATCGACTCGGAGCAAGAAGGAGCTATTTGTGTAGTTGCTTTAGCCGACTTGCTAGACATTGACCAAAACTTGCCTAAATTTAAAACCGCTTTGCCCGGAAACACCACCACTGATTACCCGCAAATTTCCGAAGGTCAATTGTTAAAATACCTCCACAAAGCCACACATTTAGAATCAGATCCCACCACAGTGGACGGCTGGAAAATTGATGAAAGTGAAGGGGAACTAGAGGATAAATACAATTTTCCATTTTGTACTAAAGTTTCGACAGTCACTCCTTCGATTCCTTGGGGCGTGAACCTGGAAACTTTAGAAAACACTATGCTCAAAAGGCGTTCGACCCGTGCTTATACAGGTGCTTCTTTGAGCTTGGGCGAACTGCTAGCTATGCTCGATTTTACTTACCAGCCCCAGCACTATATCGACCAAGGATTAGACGGTGATCCCGACTATTTCGATCTAAGTTTGATCGAGACTTTTATTGCTGTTTCGGGAGTGAATGGGTTAGAAGAAGGCTGTTACTATTACGCTCCGAAAGCTCAAGAATTGCGGCAAATTCGGTTTAAAAATTTCCGCAGGGAGTTGCATTTTTTGTGCTTGGGGCAAGACTTGGGCAGAGATGCGGGGGCGCTGTTGTTTCACACGGCGGATTTGAACAGGGCTGTAGCAAAATATGGCGATCGAGTTTACCGCTATTTGCACATGGACGCGGGTCATTTGGGCCAGCGGTTGAATTTAGCAGCTATGCAACTGCGTTTGGGTGTCAGCGGTATCGGGGGCTTTTTTGACGATCGTGTCAATGACGTTCTCGGTATTCCTGCGGGTGAAGCTGTGCTTTATATTACAAGTCTCGGAAGACCTCGATCGTAAGAATTAGTTAGTTGTTATTGGTCAGTAGTATTGCTTCACTAAGCCCAGGCGCATCTAAATTTTACAGTCAAGTTTGATGAAATTAACATCTTACACCATTCTCAAGAACAGGCAAGATGCCTGTTCCACAAAGAGTGAAATTCGGTGTTCCCCAAAGAGTGAAATTCTTGTGGGGAGTAGGGGTTGGGCGTCCCGCCCGCCCTAAAAATACAACTTAAATGCGAGACAGCTTACCTATTTAATTTACTCTTTTCCTATTGCTATTTGCCAATGCAAAATCTGCTAAATATTCTGTCGAGCACTGATTCTGTCACTTCTTCCCCCGTAACTTCCCCCAATGCTTGAATTGCACCGCGCAAATCTATTGTCCAGAAATCTAAAGGCAATTTATTGCTCATAGTATCCGTGCATTGTTCCAGAGAAATTTTAGCTTTAGTTAACGCTGCTGCTTGCCGCTGGTTGATTGCTAAGTCTGAGTTTGCTGCTTGCAAATTCCCCCCGCTGACGGCATCTAAAATTGCTGTTTCTAAGTCTTGTATGCCTCGATCGATGGCGGCCGCTGTGGTAACTATACGGTGAATTTCAGAGGAAAAAGGTAATTCGGGGATGGTTTTTACTAGGTCGATTTTGTTGATAATTATAATTAGCTGACGGTGCTTTACTTGTTCGTAAATTTCCGAATCGCCCTCTGTCCAACCCGATTCCGCATCAATTGTCAACAACACTAAATCGGCTTGTTTTGCTGCTGCGCGCGATCGCTCAACGCCAATTTTTTCTACCTTGTCTTCGGTTTCTCGAATGCCCGCAGTATCGAGCACCTGCACCGGAATGCCGCCCACAACTAGCTGCGACTCTACCACATCCCGCGTCGTACCTGGTAAATCCGTGACGATCGCCCGATCGCTCTTACTCCACGCATTCAACAAACTCGATTTTCCCACATTCGGCCGCCCAACAATCGCTACTTTCAAACCACTTCTCAACAATTCTCCGCGATCTGCGGTTGCCAAAATTGTTGACAATTCCTCCAAAACATGATTTATTTCCAAAGATGTTTTAGCTTCATCTAAAGGCGGCAAATCTTCCTCAAAATCAATTCTCGCCTCAATTTCTGCAAGCACGTCCAAACAAGTTGTTCTCAATTGGCGAATTGGCTGCGCTAATTTTCCTTGCAAACCAGCCAAAGCACTTTGTGCAGCAGCGGGCGATTTTGCTCCCACCAAATCCGAGATACTTTCAGCTTGAGTTAAATCCAGCCTCCCGTTCAAAAAAGCCCGCAGCGAAAACTCTCCCGGCTGCGCCAATCTCGCCCCATGTTCCAAACACAATTGCAAGACTTGCTGCACGGCCATAATGCCGCCGTGACAGTGAAATTCCACCACATCTTCGCGAGTAAAAGAACGCGGCGCTTTCATGATTAGCAGCAAAGCTTCATCGACTAATTCTTGAGTTTTGGGGCGGCGGATGTGGCCGTAAAGAATGCGGTGAGACTCCCAAATTTGCCGTCCTGGGGCGCGAAACAGAGTTTCGGCAATTTTCAAGGCTGCGGAACCGGAAACTCGCACAATGCCGACGCTGCCTTGTTGGGGAACTATGGCAGTGGCAATGGCTGCGATCGTTCCTCCTTTTGTTAATGATTCAGACATTTTTAATGACTCTAAGTAGAAGGAACAAGGAACAAGGAAGAATATTTATATAGCAATAATTTGAGATTTTTAGTTTCAGTCAGAATGATTTAATTGCATTCAAGTGCCTAATTTTTACTTTTTTTAGTGTCACTCACTAGGTTCTCCATCTTCTATAGTGTAAATATCAGGTTCGTCATGCAAAAAGTCAAAACAGCCACCGCTTTGAGCAAGCTGCATAAGTTGCTGAGTCGAAGGCTACGGGATGTTTTCTAGTAATTTGTCCGTAATCGCTAATTGCTCGTCTGCGGAGAGAGATAAGATAACTTGAATTAGGGAGTCAACCAGTTGTACGTTCATTTTAAGTCATCTGTTGCTCGGTTACTAAATTATACTATAAGTTGAGGGTTTGCATCTACCGTCAACGGATACGGGCAGCAGACTGGGACTAATCTTAATGTTATAGTCCTCGACGCAGAAATTGTTTTTTTTACGGAAATACTGCATCCCGGCTTTTAACACTGCGTCCAGGACTGCTCAAATTCAGACAAGGCTCAAAGTCCGGGCGATAGCCTTTAAATTGCCAGCACCTGTATTCCTACTACTGGCAATTTCTTCGGCTGCTTGGCACACCCGAATCAATAGCTAAAAGTTTGACACCACAGTGATCTATCCTGATTTCATGCGATAATGAAAAATTGACAGGGTAGAGGGCAAAGCATGATTGGTCAACTTCTAGACAGACGTTACCGCATCATTAAAGTCACAGACTCAAGTGAGGTGGGAAAAACTTATCTAGCAGCAGATACTCACCGTCCCGGGTATCCGCAATGCACGGTTAGAGAAATGCGACTCCCCGGCACAAGTTCGCAAACTCCCGAATTAGTCAAAGTTATATTTCAAAGAAACGCAGAAATAATTGAAAAATTGGGAAAACACGACAAAATTCCCGAATTATTGGCGTATTTTGAGGAAAATCAAAGTTTATACTTAATTGAAGAATTTATTGCCGGATCACCTTTAAGTCAAGAACTAATACCCGGTGAACCTTGGGAGGAAGACCAAGTAATTTGTCTGCTCTCAGAAATATTAGAAATTTTGGTGTTTATACACGAGAAAGGTTTCATTCACCGCAGAATTCAACCAGACAGAGCGATCCGGCGCGAGTCAGACGGCAAATTTGTATTGGTAGACTTTAGCTTAGACAAAGAAATTAACCCGGAACTTGCTAACTGTCATTTGTTGTCGCAAACTTCCCCGCACTCTGTTAAACGGCATGAGGCAAAAAAACAGGATTTGGTGGCCCAGGAGTTATACGTGCCGATCGAGCAATCGATCGGCAACCCCCGGTACAATAGCGACATCTACGCTCTAGGTACGATCGCTCAGCTTGCCGTGACGGGACTCTCACCCAACGAACTGAGTGCCTTAAAAAACAACAAAAGCGAAATTCTCTGGCGAAACCGGGCAACTTGTTCGCCTGCCCTAGCAGATATTATCGATCGAATGGTGCGCCCCGACTGCGAGGAACGCTATCAGGAGGCCGCCGAAGTTTTGGCAAACCTCAAACAAATCGCCGTAAAATTGGAGGTTGAGCCGCCGCCAGCCACAATCATCACGCACGCTATGAGTAAACCGCGAAGACAAAGCCAAACCAAACTGCTGCTGTTGGCTGCAACAGCGGCAGCTTTAATCCTCACGGCACTGATAATTTACTTGTGGCAGAGTCAAAGTCCGGCGAGGGCAAAAGAATGGTTAGCCCGCGGCGTTACCAAGGCGCAGCAAGGTGACACAACAGGTGCGATCGCCGATTATACTCAAGCGATCGCCCTGAATGCCAGCGATGCGGAAACTTACTACAAGCTGGCAAACGCTCGCTACGACATGGGCGCCACCGAGCAAGCAATACAGGATTACACGCAAGCAATTAAAGTCAATCCTAGCCACACCAAAGCTCTGTACAATCGAGGTATGGCCCGCCTCGACATCGGCGACAAGCGGGGGGCCGTGGAAGATTTCACCCAAGTAGTGCGCCTGAATCCCAGCGACGGTGAGGCATACTCTCAGCGGGGTTTAGCCTACTACGATTTGGGCGACTACCGCACGGCAATAGAAGACTACACTCAAGCAATTCGGCTCAGTCCCAACGATCCTACAGCTTACAGCAATCGGGGTTTAGCTCGATCGGCAGCAGGCGACAAAACAGGAGCAATGGCAGATTTTACTCAAGCCATTCAAATTAGCCCCAAACAAGCTGGCGTATACTACAGTCGTGGTCGAGCGCGGTTTAATCTGGCAGATTATCAAGGAGCGATGGAAGATTATACTAAGGCGATCGAATTGCAACCAGATCTCGCTGATGCTTATACCAATCGGTGCAGCGCTTACTTGAATTTGGCCACCTACGACAAAGCGATTGCAGATTGCACCGAAGGAATTCGCCTCGATCCAAAAGATGAAGCAGCTTACAACAACCGCTGCATTGCTTATCTGAATTTAAAACAATTTCAAAAGGCCAGCGAAGATTGCAGTTTGACGATCGGACTCAACGGCAACAATCCCAAAGCATACAGCAATCGAGGATTAGCTCGATCGGCTTCGGGAGACAAGCAGGGGGCTGTGGAAGATTTTACTCAAGCAATTCGACTCAATCCTAGCGATGCAGTAGCTTACAGCAATCGCGGTACTATTTACTCAGAACTAAAAAATTACCCTTTAGCGGTTGAGGATTTCGCTCACTCACTGCGGCTCAACCCCAACAATGCTAGCGCTTTTTACAGCCGAGGCCTCGTCCGCCGCCAACTCAAAGACCGTGCTGGGGCGATCGAAGATTTTCAGAAAGCTGCAACCTTGTTTCTAGAACAAGGAAGAGCCGATGGTTTCCAAAACGCACAAGCGCAAATCAACGACCCTAAATAAGCTATTAATCATCAGTCAGATGTTAAAAAAAGAAGAAAAAAGGCAGAAGGAAGAAGGAAGAAGGAAGAAGGAAGAAGGTCAAGTTACCAATTCCCAATTACCAACTTCCCGTTACCAACTCCCCGTTACCAATTCCCCGTTACCACCCCCCCGTTACCAATTCTCAATTATAGATATGAACATGGTTGGTCAACTGTTAGACAGGCGTTACCGCGTAGTGCAAATTCTCAGTTCAGGAGCTTTTGGACAAACTTATTTAGCTGTCGATACTCGCCGGCCGGGCCATCCTCAATGTGTAGTCAAACAACTGCGCCCTCCCAGCAACACTTCCACAGTTCTCAAAACAGCTTATCGCTTATTTAAACAAGAAGCAGAAATATTAGAAAAGCTGGGAAAACACGATCAAATTCCATTTTTACTAGCTTATTTTGAAGAAGCCAATCAATTCTACCTCGTGGAAGAGTTTGTACCCGGACACGCCCTAAATAGGGAAATTGTGGCCGGTCAACCTTGGCGAGAAGAACGAGTGCTGGATCTGTTGCAAGAAGTGTTACAAGTTCTCGCCTTCGTACACTCTCAGGGAGTGATTCACCGTGATGTTAATCCCTCCAACTTAATCCGCCGCAAACCAGACGGCAAATTAGTTTTAATTGACTTTGGTTCGGTTAAAGAAGTTGCGAGTCACGTCAGCGAGTACGATACAGAATTTCCGCGCACCATTGCTACTGGAACTCCGGCTTATATGCCGATCGAACAATTTCAAGGCAACCCGCAATTTAGCAGTGACCTCTATGCAGTCGGGATGATGGCAGTCCAAGCTATCACGGGTTTACCCGGTACGGATTTGCCAAAATTGCAAGATCCGAGTCCTTCTCATACGGGGGAAATTGTTTGGCGAAACCGATCTCAATGTTCTGTGGGATTAGCCAATATAATTGACAAAATGGTCTGTCACCAATTTGCCAAGCGCTATCCATCTGCGGAAGAAGTTTTGGTAGCTCTCAGCAAGTTGAGACACCGCCAAGATCCTGTGAATACGGCTCACAAGAAAAGTATGGCTCCCAGCTTAGTGTCTTCTGAACGTTTTTCGTCACGTTTGGGAAGTCGATTTTGGTTGCTGATTTTGGCGGGCGTCGGGGCGGCGATAGTTCTGATATTTCTGTTTAGTTATAGGAGCCGCCCAAATCCGATTAAAGCTCAGGAATATTACGAACAGGGAGTAGAAAAGTCTCGCAATCAAGATGCGGAGGCAGCTTTGCAGGCTTTTAATAAGTCAATTCAATTGAATCCTAAAAATGCTGAGAGTTTTTATTGGCGGGGTAATGCTAATTATGATTTACAAAAGTATCAAGAAGCAATTGCGGATTATTCTCAGGCGATCGCTCTCAATCCTAAATATGTTAAGGCTTATTTTAACCGCGGCCTAGCCCGTCACGATTTTAACGATACGCGGGGAGCGATTGAGGATTACACTCAAGCTTTGAATTTCCAGCCCAACGATGTTGATACATATTATGAAAGAGGAGTTGCTTATTTAGAACTGCAAGATTACAAGGCCGCTATTCAGGATTTTACCGGAGTAATTCGGCTGCAGCCGAACCTTGTTAAAGCTTATCATTCGCGGGGGTTGGCTCGTGCTGGAAGCGGCGATTTGCAGGGGGGGATTGGAGAT
Organism: Microcoleus sp. LAD1_D5; assembly: GCF_036702115.1. Lineage (NCBI taxonomy): Bacteria > Bacillati > Cyanobacteriota > Cyanophyceae > Oscillatoriales > Microcoleaceae > Microcoleus > Microcoleus sp. LAD1_D5. The sequence continues at coordinate 17,708 of NZ_JAUBSA010000082.1, forward strand.
TATACTGAGGCAATTAAACTTGATGCTAAGAATGTTGATGCTTTTTACAGCCGGGGGAGAGCTCGCTTTCACCTAGGAGATTATCAGGGAGCTTTGGCGGATTATTCTCAGGTAATTGCGATCGATCCCAAGAGTGCCGATGCTTACGCTAATCGTTGTAGCACGCAGTTGAATTTGGGAGCGCATCAAGCGGCAATTGACGATTGCACTCAGGCAATTTCGCTGAGCGAGGAGGATGGGGTTCCTTACAACAATCGCTGCATTGCTTATTTAAACTTAAAGGATTATCCGAAAGCAATTGCCGATTGTACTCAAGCGCTGAAAGTGAACCCGAATGATTTTAATGCTTTTAACAATCGTGGTTTAGCTCGCAGCGCCGGGGGTGACGCCCAGGGCGCGATCGCAGATTTTACCGCAGCAATCGGGTTCAATCCCAACAATGCTGAAGCTTACGCCAATCGGGCTAAGATTTATCAGGAGTTAAAGAATTACAATAGTGCGATCGCCGATTACGTCCAAGCTATTCGGATCAGTCCGAATTATGCTGCTGCTTACTACGGTAGAGGCATGGTTCGTCGCTCCTTGGGAGACAAAGCAGGAGCAATTAGCGATTTAGAAAAAGCCGGTAAAATGTTTCTCGATCAAGGACTTACGGGCGGTTACAAAGATGCACAATTTGAGATTGAAAAGCTCAAGTAGTCATTAGTCATTAGTCATTATTTCTCGGTGTTATATTTCTTATGTGGCAGATTTTTATAATCTCAGATTGCTCCGCGGCTGGTTCACCTTAATCTTTAATACAAACAGAAAATGCAGGTGAATAGGCCCCGGAGCGCTATTAATGCCAGCTATTATAAATCAATTTTCTGGGTCTTGAAGTCGTTTAACCAATTCATAAAACGGTTCCCAATTATCCTCAATAGCTATGGCTTCCCAAACAGCCTCAATCGTCGGTCTCAACAGCGATTGTTCGGGATTGTGCCTCCGCAAACACTCCGCCATTTTGTCCATATCATCCGCCGACAAACTTTGCAAAACGTGATAATAAAACTGCCGCCAAGGTGCTATCAAGTCCGCAGGTTCCGCCTCAGCAAAAATTTGACTAGCATCATCTCGCCAAGTGCGATCGAACTGTCTTCGCAGTTCAAAAAAGAAATCGTGATACTCAACTTGAGACTCCGCCAGCATTTTAATTGTCACCTTCAACAACTCATCAGCATCAGCTTCTGGCAAATCCTCAAACCCCAATCTCTTGAGCATCAACTGCCGATAAGCTGCATTATAATAATCGCCAAACTTTGCCAAAGCCGCATCCATATCAGCTTGAGGAATCGCCGCTGCTAGCGGTTCCTGGAGCTTTTCTAAATTGTCCCTACAAATCAACGGTTGATTGCCGTAACAATAAAGACCCGAATAGTCAAAATAAGCTGCTGTAAATTCCGGCTTGTAAGTTGGGATAAAAGCGAAAGGCCCGTAATCGAAACTTTCTCCAGTAATTGACATATTATCAGTATTCAACACGGCCTGGCAAAAGCCTGCTGCCATCCACTGAGCGACTAATTCAGCTATTCGATTCACTAAATCTGCATAAAATAGCGCATATTTTTCGGCAGGCGAAACACCCGCATTACTTGCTTCTAAATGCAGTTCTGGATAGTAATATTGAATAACAAAATCTAAAAGTTTTTTAGTTAAATCCGGCCTGCGGATATAGTGCAATCTTTCAAAAGTTCCAAACCGGATGTGAGAATGACTGAAACGCACCATTACGGACGATCGCGTTGGAGATGGTTCGTCGCCCCGCCACAAACCCTCCCCAGTTTCAACTAAACTAAAACAGCGAGATGTCCGCACTCCCAACCGGTGCAAAGCTTCCGCGGCTAAAACTTCGCGAATTCCCCCTTTGAGAGTGAGTCTACCGTCACCGCCCCGCGAGTAGGGAGTGCGGCCGGAACCTTTAGTGCCGAAGTCGTAAAGTCTGCCGTCAGTGCCGCGAACTTGGCCGTATAAGAAGCCTCTACCGTCACCTAAATTGGGGTTATATTGGTTGAATTGATAGCCGTGATAGCGGAGTGCGAGAAAGGGACGGACGCAGTGAAATTCGCCGAACGCTTCGATAAAATGTTGGTCGGTTACTTGTGCGGGGTCTAAACCCAATTTCGGCAATAATTCATCGTTGCGGAAGCGGAGAATGTGCTGCGGAAAATCTGCAGCAGGGACTTCATCAAAATAGTCGCCACCGAGAGCTTCGATGGCGGGTTCGTAGTTGAGGGAAAGCAAAGGATTTGACATTTTTCTATTTTATCTTGAAATTGGCGATCGCTCCAAATTATATACAAGTAAGGTGCGGACTGCATTGGTGTCAACAATTGCCTCAGACCCTTTTTCTCTCTCGTTTATAGCCGAGTTCGATGCCCTCCCATCTCCGGGCTTTTTCATGCTCAAATTTTAACCAAGCTAAAGTTTGAGCATGAAAGATTAATGTTTTCCTCGAAGGCAAAAACTTTTTACGGTCAATTTTAGTGAGAGTTTAATTAACCGTTTTCCTTGCTAAAAATGGGGTTGAAAGCTTAAATTTTAGTCGGATTCACCAGCTAATATACATTTTGCCCTATTTAAAATCGGTCAACACCCCGTAAATTGCCCAAATTGCCATCGCCCGCAAATAGTGACTCGCCCGAAAAGTCCCCCCCGCCGTAATCGCTTCCGGCGTCCGAAACTGCAACCCATTTTCATAAATCTGCTTCACCACAGCATCCGTCAATTTAAAAGCTTTCTCCTCCATCCCCATCTGTACCAAAAAAGCGGCCAACCCAAAATTAATTCCCGTCCAAACTTCCAAAGGATGAGTCGCATTCGGATTTTCCGGCGAACCATTCAGCATCACCCCATTTGCCGCACCGAACTCGCCCTCGTTGAACTTCAAAAAGCAAGAATCATACACAGTTTCTAAAGCGCTGGCTGCACATTCCGCCGGCACGATATCCGGTAATCCTAACAATTTCGCGTAAAATTGACCGCATAGTTGGTCTGTCATCACCACTTCGGAATTACTCTCGCTGTCCAAACGATAATATTGACCGTTCCACAGTTTTTCTTGATAGCTCGGTCTTGCTTGTAGTAGCCAACTGTGATATAATGCTATCTTTTCTTGAGGGTTAGGAATTATCCTCGGTGCTGCATCTTCTAAGATTTCGCCGATCGCGATCGCAGCCTCCAGCGCCGCCAACCACAAACCCCCGCAATACGCACTTATCCCCCGCATTTGCCAGTCATCAAACGTCTGATCCGGTGCTCCCGAATTCTCAGGAATTCCGTCCCCATCCTCATCAAAAGTTTTCAGATAAGCCAAAGCCTCAACAATTGCCGGCCAACACTCTTGCAAAAACTCACAATCTGTGCCGCCCGTCAATAGGAAATCCCGATAAACCTGCAACACAAAATCGCAAGGCAAATCCTTCCACAAATTGCAATCTTGATAGCTAGTATAATTCGTTTTCTCCCAAGGATGTTCGTTAGGAGCACCCAAATCGTGTGGCGTCGCACCGACAGCTTTTCTAATAGCCGAAGCTTGATTCCAGCCAATAATTCTCGGCGTATCGTCTCCGGCTGAAATTGCCCTAGCAAACGCTAAAACCACCGACTTTTCCAAATCCGGCCACAGCATCAACAAAGCAAAAGAACCGTAAAGCCGCACGTCCAAACTTTCGTACCAGCGGTAATCAATGCACTCCAAAACCGCAAATTGACCCTTTGGATCGCGTTCGTCAGCCGCACTCCAAAGAGTACCGCCGTCTGTCAGGGCGTATAACTCGTTAAACAAAGCCATTTTAAAACTATCTGACAAATCTTTCCGTTCTAAAATTGGTTTTTGCCAAGCTTCAATATTTTCGCGCCAAGTATCGGAATGCTTCATTGCAGTGCGAATAATCGGCCAAGCATTTTTGCCGTTGCGGCCGAAGAAATCCGTATAGCGACGGTAGTACCAAACTCCCGATGCAAACTCAGTAACGGGCAAATCCCAAGCTATAATAAAGGGGATTTTGCGAGTTTTTCCAGGTCGAATAGTAAAGCGAACTGCGATCGCACAAGCCAACTGTTCTCCTGCTGCTGCGGCTGTCTCGTCTTTGTCATCCAACAAGAAACCTTCAGCAGAAAAGTTGCGCCAAATATCGTCGCCATTCCCCGCCGGGTTCCAGCGAGTTTGATAGAATACTTCTACCGCTGGATTAGTAATAGTTGCGATCGCCCATTGTCCCTCCCCCTCTTGCGGTTCCTCATCAGCAGTCAACCGCGTCATCACGCAACCGATGCGGTGAAAATCTTCCACCAACAAATTCAAATTTCCGGCACTTTCTCCCCACCGGGATTGGTAATCATAAAATGGACTGCCATCATCTCGCACCATCACTTCCGGCGACTTATTGGCATTAGTAAACCAACCGACAATATTCTCCCAAGTCAGCATGATGCTGAGAGTAATCGGCGCATCTGTAGGATTGTGCGCCACCCATTCAAACATGGCAACTGGGTAACTGCTTTCCTGATAATTGTTTGGTAAAATTGGCGAAAATTGCTCGCAGCTTAATTGAGCATGAAACACATTTTCGTAAACAAACCAACTGCGCGGATACAAAGCCTGATAACTCCCGGAAGATTGAAATTTTTCCTTCTCTTCCCTTCTTCCGTCTGCCTTCTGAATTCCATCCGTTACATCCGTTACATAATCCGTTGCCGAACTTCCTTCCGATGGATACCATTTCCAACTAGATAAACTGCCATCGGTAGGCGGTTCTGTGGACAGTGCAAAAGCTTGTTTCTTGCCTTGAGTTTCTTCAAAAACGCTGAACTGACAAGCGGGCAAACTGCGAAAAATGTGCTCGCCGCCGTCAATGTGCCAGAGGTTGAAGTCGCCGCGGGACGATCGCCCGATGCAGCCGGCACCGAACCCGCCCAGAGGCATTCCGTGCCAGGGCCCGTCGTCGAGATTGCTTGCGTAGCGGACTGTATAGGGATTCTCCCAACCGAGGCCGATGGGACGTTTCCAGGTGTGCGGGGGGATGTTTGGAGTAGATGTGCGATCGTTATTCATGTCATCAATTTTAGCGCTCGATCGAGCTTGACAATTTTTTATTTAAGTTTAAACTTTTATCGCTCGAATAAATCCTGATATTTCCGACGACTGTTGATTGTTGACCTAAAGCAATTGGTTTCAGGTTCGCCGGCTTCATCAATTCTCCAATCTAAAATCTAAAATCTAAAATCTAAAATCTAAAATCGCTTGGGCGATCGCCTAACGGGGAAGAATATCATCTAGGCGAATTTGCCAGGTCTTTAACAAAGGAGAAATAATCGGTTGACCGAGGCGAAATTGTTGCTGCGTGTAATCTTGGTCAATCAGTTGACAAACGGTGATAGTAGGTTGTTTTGGTTTACCGATAAAAGCCACGCCCCCCAATCCGCGATAATCAACTATCCAATATTCTGGAATCCCTAAAATAGCATATTCTTCAACTTTTCGGGCGTAATCTGTTTCCCAGTTAGTGCTGACGACTTCTACCACTAATTTAATAGATCGTCCCAGCGTAATCACAGGTTCTCTTTCCCAAAGAGGTTCGCTGACAATAGCGGTTTCATCTAATACGACAATATCGGGACGGCGGGCAGTAGCTGCATCTGAGAATGGACGGATCAAACAAGTGCGGGGAATGAACCAAGGTAGTTTTTCGGCGGCGATGGCGATGCCGATTTGAGTTGCCAGTTTACCGCTGACGGTTTCGTGGGGGCCTGTTGGTTCCATGTCAACTAATTCTCCGTCAGCGAGCTCGTAGCGAAAGTTGTCACAATATCGATCGAGGAATGTTTCAAAAGTTAAGATTTTTGGCGCGGTGTAAGCCATGGAAAACTAATAGTTTTTTGCTGAAAATCTTATTCTATCAACTAACCAAATCCCAAATCAGTTCCTTTCGCGGCGTGAACCAAAGCCAACTTTTCGTAACGCTTAGCATGTTCCACCAACTCCGCCGCTTCTTCCTCAGAGACATCCCGCAATCGCTTCGCAGGCACTCCCGCCACTAGCGTATGAGGGGGAACGTCCTTGGTGACAACCGCCCCTGCACCGACGATCGAGCCTGTCCCCACCCTCACTCCATCGAGGACGATCGCCCCAATCCCGATCAGGCAGCCCCGTTCAATGTAAGCTGAGTGAATCACGGCTCGGTGTCCCACTGTCACGAAATCTTCCAAAACCGTCGGTTTCCCCGGATCGCCGTGCAGAATTGCTCCATCTTGGATATTGGTACTTGAGCCGATCGCAATTCGCTCTATATCCGCCCGCACCACCGCCCCATACCAGATACTAGCGCCCGCAGCCACCTCTACCCTGCCGATCACAACAGCGCCTTCAGCGACAAAAGCCGCTTGGGATAGATCTGGCCTGGGCCAATAGGAAGGAAGTGCCGACAGAGATTCGTTGAGATTGCTCATTTGTGATCGTTATACTTCTAGCAGATTAGCTGGTTGTTCATACGGGATATAATAAAAGTATTTGGGTGTGCGATTCGTTTAACCTAAATGGATTAAAAATCCAGGGACGGTTAGCCTAACCCTTTGGTTAGTGTAACTG